>CAYOKC010000077.1:0-17898 GCA_964404415.1 uncultured Leptolinea sp.
GCCAGTATTCCCTGGGGATGAAGCAGCGGTTGGGGTTGGCCAATGCGTTACTGGGAAACCCACGCTTGCTCATTCTTGATGAGCCTACCAATGGCCTTGACCCCGCGGGTATTCAGGAGATGCGCGAATTGATCTCGTCTCTACCCGGCCAGTATGGAATGACAGTCCTGGTCTCCAGCCACCTTCTGAGCGAAATCGACCAGATGGCAACCAACCTTGGAATCATTAATAAGGGTGAATTGATTTTTCAGGGGAGGTTGGAGGATTTACACCAGAGAAGTAAGAGCAGTCTGTTCATTCGAACGTTAAACAATGATGGAGCCGGTCAGGTACTGCAAAATCTGCATGTACCTTTCACCCGGGAAAGTGATTACCTGAAACTTCCAGAAATTAAAGATGAAACAGTCCTTGCTCTGTTGGTTTCCCGTCTGGCAGAGAGCCATGTTGGTGTTGTCCGTGTGGAAGAACGCCAGAAAAGTCTTGAAGATATCTTTCTGCAATTAACGGGAGGAGCGGTGAGCTTATGAAAACGGCCATGTTGGTTGAGTTTTATAAACTGCACAACCGGAGCAATATCTGGATCGTTGGAGCCCTGCTGGGAGGGCAAATCCTGTGGTCAGCCATGGCATTGGCCTACATGGATGCGGAAGATATGCGGCAGGGTTGGTCCTATTTTCTCTATCTGTTCCAATTACTGGATTCGCTGATGATGCCGTTGCTGGTGACGGTTGTGATGTCCCGCTTGTGCGATGTTGAGCATAAGGGGCATTCATTCCGTTTGATCAACACACTCCTTCCAGGTGGTAGACTGTTTGACGCAAAATTCCTTCTCGGTTCTATCTATCTGGTGTTGGTAGCGATATGTCAGGTTCTGGTTATCCTGTGCGTTGGGATCCTGTTCCGATTTGCCGGTTCTCCCCCATGGGATTTACTGGCAAAGTACTTCGTTGTGACGACGGCGGTCAACTTAACCCTGCTTGCTATTCAACTAGCTTTTTCTCTACTGATAAGCAACCAGATGCCCGCTTTCATCCTTGGGGTGGTAGGTTCATTCTTTGGATTGTTTTCGTTGTACTTTCCCATCAGTGTTCAACGATTGGCTCCCTGGGGGTACTACGGTGTTTTGATGTTTCTGCGCATGGATTGGGACCCGACGACACGGATTTCAACATATTATCAGACACCTGTTGACCCACTCTGGATGATGGTGTTGATACTAATGTTTGGGGTCATCTTTTTTATCGGGCGATACTGGTTTGCCGGAAAGGAGCAATAGTCTTATGTTTGCGCGCTGCCTCAAAGCGGAACGAATCAAATTGCTTCACAGCCCTATCTGGCTGGCATTTCTACTTGTTCCAGTTCTGCCCGCCATTATGGGAACGTTCAACTACACTCAGAACCTGGAAGTTTTGCAGGATGGATGGTACAGCCTCTGGTCTCAACATACGTTATTCAGTTGCTACTTTTTCATTCCGGCGCTCATCGGGGTTTATGCTTCCTACCTTTGGAACCTGGAACATGGCGGTGACAATTGGAATGCTGTTCTGGCGTCACCTGTTCCCTACTCCTGTATCTATCTGGTTAAATTCTTTCTGATATCATGTATGACCGCTCTCAGTCTCGTTTGGATTGGTTTTCTATTCATTGTTTCCGGTTTGTTGATTGGTTTACCACCGGCATTTCCACCGGAATTATTCATATGGCTTCTCAGCGGATTGCTGGGCGGATTGGCAATCTGCGCCATCCAATTACTACTATCGTTGGTCCTGCATAGTTTCGCTGTTCCGGTAGGCCTTTCTATTCTCGGAGGGATAGGTGGATTGCTCACGTTGGCAAAGGGGATTGGTGTGTGGTTCCCTTATTCTCTTGTCAGTATTGGGATGCTTGCCAACTACCCGGACGGTAAAATGGCCTGCAGCGGGTGGCAATTTGTTTTGCACTGTCTTTTTTTCATGCTGTTGTTTTCCGTTCTCTCCATACTACGCCTGCAGAAAAAGGATGCCCCAGGCGGGTAACCAAAAGAGAGGATGGACGGTGTTCGAATCTCTATAACTCCATTCTGGAAGGATTGGGAACCTCTTGATTACCAACAACCTGGTAAGCAGGGGGTTCCCTGATTTATCAAAGAGAGATCGTGATATAGAATTAAGAAAATATCAGACAAAAACGAAATTGGAGGAGCGATGATCCGGACTATCAACCTCAAAGAGAAATTGACACACGTCACCGAATTCTGGCACCCCGGGATTGTGGGTGAGTTGAATGATTCTCACCTGAAGCTGGCAAAGTTGAAGGGCGAATTCATGTGGCACCACCATGACACTGAAGACGAATTATTCATGGTCCTCAAAGGCCGGCTGGTGATCCAACTTCGTGATGGCAATGTAACCATCAACGAAGGCGAGTTTGTCATTATCCCTCACGGGGTGGAACACAAACCGGTTGCGGAAGAAGAAGTGCATGTTCTGTTGATGGAACCGAAGTCTACGCGAAACACAGGCACGGAAAACAACGAACGCACTGTGGAACCTGACTGGCTGTGAAAAAATGCGGTACACTTGCCGCACTATGGATAAAGAACAGAACCGCAATTTTCAGATCATTGCCGCTATCGGCGTAGGCTTTTTGCTCTTTTTCATCACTCCCAATTTGAAGGGCGCGCAGAACATCGCCATGCTCTCCGTTTTTGAGATCGATGAATTCGCGCAGATGCCCAACCTGATCAGTATGCTGACTCCCGGGCCGACCTTCTACCAATCAGTCCGCAATTTCTTCGTCTATCAGCATTATTTTTACGGGTTCCCGTTCTACTTCCTCTCCGCGCTGGCAGCCCTGCCTGTTAAGTTGATCTACGGAGCGGATTGGTTGAATCACGTGGATGTGCTGGTTGCCACCCTTCGCCTTGCGATCAATGTGGCTCCGATGATCATTTCCGCCGGATTGCTGACATACATGCAGACCCGTTTCCGGGGTTTGTATCCATCTCTCGGTTTGTTCGCCTTTTTGCTGGCATTTCCGGCGGTGATGGTCAACAACCTGTGGTGGCACCCTGATGGGCTGGCCGTCCTATCGGCGGTACTGGTGCTGTTCTTTCTGGATAAAGACGCGCTAAAGCTGGGTAAGTGGTTCTACGCTGCGGCTGCCATGTGCGGCGTGGCAGCAGGGATCAAATATACTGGCGTGTTCTTTGTTCTATCCATTCCTGTCTATCTGATATGGGCCGGGGTCACACAGAAGTATTCCGTAATAAAAGTGATCAAAGCGGCGGGGATCTTCATCGGTATTATGCTGGCCGCGCTTATTGTCAGCAATCCGCTGCTGCTCCTGCCGCAGGAACGCGCCGCGATCATTGAAACCCAGAAACTGCAATTCGTGCAGACCGGCACCGGCATCCTGCAGACCACTGCCAAACCGTATTTTGCCGAAGGTTATCCCAAAGATTTTCAGGAACACTACGGCGAGATCGAATTTATTATGATCAGTTTTGCCGCGCTGGTTCTGGGGATCTTGTTCTCAAAGAAAAAATGGTACTACGCCGTGGTCCTGGCTTTTATCATCCCGATGGTTTTAACCATCAACTTCTCTGCCACCCGCCGTACACACTACTTCCTGCCTGTCATTCTGCCACTGGTATCGTGCTTGAGTGTGCTGTTCCCGGGCAAAGGTGACCCGGAAGAAGAAGGTCGGGTCAAATCGTCAAATGTTGTACAATTCATGACTGTGGCATTGATGGCGTATCAGGCATACCTGTTCTTCCCCCGCGACGAGAAGATTTTTGTCAACGCGATGAATAAAGAGGAAGAATCTACGTCCATCCGCTTTTACAATGACATGACGAAAGCACTTCCGGCCGGGTTTGACAGCCAGAAACGGGTGGTTTTCCGTGACTGGAAAGTGTATTTCCCGCCATCAGGTAACATCCAGACCGAAATGACCTGGGACATGCCCACCTTTGACTATATCGACTCCATTGATCCCGATGTGATCCTGCTTGACAAGGAAAACATTGCCCTCTATGCCAGTCCGGATTCAGTCAAAAACGCGGTAAACCCGGGCAATACCGGACCCATTCATGATTTCTATAAAGCCGCGAATGATGGAAACATCCCCGGATACCAGATGTTCTTCAAAGATCCGTTTGGGATGGCATTTATAAAGACAACTTCGCCCGCAGTTCCGTAATATTCGTCCTTTAATCAACTTGAAAAAGACAGGAAATCCGATACCGGAAATCTTGTCTTTTTTTCTTTCCCAATACCAGTTCTACAGTATAAATTTTTTGTTAGAAGGCTCCGGAACAAATCCCGCTCGCTTGACGCTCATTTAGCAGCATGGTATGATTCTTACATTGAAATTAGCACTCTGCCTAGGAGAGTGCTAATTTCAAAAGAACTATATGGAAAACCTGACTGATCGCCAGAAGATGCTTCTTACACTCGTGGTTCACGAGTATACCCGAACGGCTATGCCGGTCGGGTCTCAGTCGTTGGTGGAACATTACCATCTTGACCTCAGCTCCGCCACGGTTCGCAATGAACTTGCCGCACTGGAGGACATGGGATACCTGCGTCAGCCGCACACCTCTGCCGGCCGCTCGCCTACAGAGAACGGCTACCGCTATTTTGTCAGCCAATTGCTGCAGCAGACGGACCTTCCAGCTGAAACCCGCCGCACCATCAGCCATCAGTTCTATCAGATGCGCAATGACTCAGACCAGTGGATGCGGCTGGCCGCTTCCGTACTGGCCAACCAGTCACGCGCCGTGTCGCTGGTGACAGCCCCGCGGCCCGAGAACGCCGTGCTCAAACACTTGGAGTTGATCTCTACCCGCGGCCGCCAGGTATTGATGGTGATGGTAATGGCCGGCGGTGAGATCCACCAGCGTATATTCACCCTGAATGATTCGTACACACAGGAACAACTTTCCGGCATCGCCGCCGCCATCAACGCGAACGCCCAGGGGTTGGCCCTGGATTCCTTTAATAACATACGCCCCCTTCTTGACCCCCAGGCACAATCCATCCTTGAATTGATCATCCCTGAAGTAAACCAGACCAACCAATCGGCACTCAGCGAAGTCTATATGGACGGGATGACGAATGTGCTGGCTGAACCGGAATTTTCGGGTTCAGAAGAAGCCCGCCGTGCGTTCCGTCTGCTCGAAGAACGCTCCCTGTTGGATGACCTGCTCTCCCGTTCCGTGGTGGGCAGCGCTATTGGCGGGGTTCACGTGATCATCGGCGGCGAAGGCGCGTGGGAAGAATTGCGTCAGTGTTCCATCGTTCTGGCACGCTATGGCACACCAGGCCAGGTGACCGGAACGCTGGGAGTTCTGGGGCCGATGCGTATGTCGTACGCGCGCTCCATCTCCGCTGTCCGGTTCCTATCCGGCTTATTAAGTGAACTTGTCAGCACAGGTCTGGCTGATTAATACATCTTTGAAGAGGCAATTAATGACCGAAGAACATAAAAAACGAGAATCGAAACATAACCCCGAAATAGATGAAAAGAAGGGGACAGAAGCCGAAGCAATAGAAACCGGTTCCACTGAAACCGCATCCGCTGAACTGGAAAAAGTCCGCGCGCAGTCTCAGGAGTATTTCGAAGGTTGGCAGCGTGAACGGGCGGATTTTACCAACTACAAAAAACGCATTGAACGCGATCAGATCCAGATGGCCCAGGCAGTCAACGGGAACATCATCAAGAAATATCTGGTTGTGATGGATGATCTGGAACGCGCCCTTAAAGCCCGCCCTGAAGAAGGTGACGGGGCCAAATGGGCGGAAGGCATCGACCTGATCTACCGCAAATTCCAGAACATTCTGGAAAATGAAAACGTGAAACGCATTCCAGCCGACGCAGCTGAATTTGATCCCAATTTACACGAAGCCATTTCGCACGAAGACAGCCCTGACCACGAATCCGGCCAGGTGATCGAGGTCTTGCAGCAGGGTTACATGATCGGGGATCGGGTTCTGCGTCCGGCCCTGGTACGAGTCGCTAAATAGGAGAAGAACATGGGAAAAATCATTGGTATCGATCTTGGCACAACTAACTCCGTGGCAGCCGTCATGGTCGGCGGCGAACCGGTAGTTATCCCATCCGCTGAAGGTGAACGGCTTGTACCTTCCGTGGTGGCCGTCAATAAAAATCACGAACGTCTGGTGGGCCGCGTGGCCCGTAACCAGGCGATCGTCAACCCGGAGAATACCATTTTCTCCATCAAACGCTTCATGGGCCGCAAGTTTGAAGATGCCGAAGTCCAGCGCACCATGAGCCGAGTACCCTACAAGGTAACCAAAGCCCCCAACGGTGATGTGCGCGTGGTTCTGGATGGCAAAGAATACTCTCCCCCGGAAGTTTCCGCCATGATCCTGGCCAAATTGAAGACCGACGCGGAAGCCTACCTGAGTGAAACCATCACCCAGGCTGTGATCACCGTCCCCGCGTATTTCAATGACGCCCAGCGCAATGCAACCAAAGATGCCGGCAAGATCGCCGGTCTCGAAGTACTGCGCATCATCAACGAACCGACCGCTTCCTCCCTGGCTTACGGCCTTGATAAGAAAAAGAACGAAGTCATCGCCGTGTACGACCTCGGCGGCGGCACCTTTGATATCTCCGTCCTCGATGTCGGCGAAGGCGTTTTCCAGGTGCGTTCCACCAGCGGTGACACCTTCCTGGGCGGCGACGATTTTGACCTGCGCATCATGGACTTCCTGATCGATGAATTCAAGAAATCCAACAGCATCGACCTGCACGCGGACCGCCAGGCCCTGCAGCGCTTGAAAGAAGCCTCCGAAAAGGCCAAAATCGAGCTTTCCACGATGATGCAGACCGAGATCAACCTGCCTTACATCACCGCGGATGCCAGCGGGCCGAAACACCTGCTGATCACCCTCACCCGTGCCAAACTCGAGCAGTTGACAGGCGACCTGGTCGCCCGCTCTCTCGAGCCTGTCCGCAAAGCCATGTCGGATGCCAACCTGAAACCCGGTGACATCAATGAAGTCATCCTGGTGGGCGGCATGACCCGCATGCCTGCCGTACAGGAAGCCGTCAAGAAAGAATTCAGCAAGGAGCCCCACAAGGGCGTCAATCCCGATGAGGTTGTAGCTGTGGGCGCGGCTATTCAGGCCGGTGTTCTGGGCGGCGAAGTGAAAGATATTCTGCTGCTTGACGTCACCCCGTTGAGCCTATCCGTTGAAACCCTGGGCGGCGTCTCCACCCCGATCATCGAACGCAATTCCACCATCCCCACCCGCAAGAGCCAGGTATTCTCCACCGCGGCTGACGGCCAGACACAGGTGGAAATCCATGTTCTGCAGGGTGAACGCCCGATGGCTGTTGACAACAAATCCCTCGGCCGCTTCATCCTGGATGGCATTCCGCCAGCCCCGCGCGGTATCCCGCAGATTGAAGTCACCTTCGATATTGACGCCAATGGCATCCTCAAAGTGACCGCCCTCGACAAAGCCACCAACCGCAGCCAGCACATCACCATCACCGCTTCCTCCGGTTTGAGCGAAGCCGAAGTGGATAAGATGCGCCGCGAAGCCGAAGCCAATGCCGAAGCCGATACGAAACGCAAAGAACTGATCGAAGTCCGCAACCACGCGGATAACATGATCTACACCGCCGAGAAGATGCTGAAAGATTATGCCGATAAGATCCCGGCGGATATGAAAACCAAAACCGAAGATGGCGTCAAGAAGGTTAAAGATGTACTCAATTCAGAAGACGCCGCAGCCATCAAGAAAGCCACCGAAGACCTGGGCTCCATCGTTCAGGGTATGGGCGCCAGTTTCTACCAGCAGCCCGGAGCAGCCGGCCCCGAAGCTGGCGCGGATGCTGGTCCGGAAGCCGGACAGGGTCCCGCCTCCAGCGGACCTGCCGACGGTGATGTTGTTGATGGAGAATTCAAGAACGTTTAATTAATTTATGGCACAACGAGACTACTACGAAGTTTTAGGTGTACCCCGAACGGCGACAGCGGACGATCTCAAGTCCGCTTTTCGCCGTCTGGCACGTGAATACCATCCGGATGTCAACAAGTCACCGGATGCCGAAGAGAAGTTTAAAGAACTCAACGAAGCGTACGCGGTGTTGTCTGATACCGAAAAACGCGCGGCATATGACCGCTACGGGTTTGCCGGTGTCAACAATATGGGCGGCGCCCCTGATTTCACCAACGTCGGGTTTGAAGAGATCTTTGAAGAATTCTTTGGTTTCGGTGGGTTTGGCGGCAGCCGCGGGCGGCGCAAAAATTCGCCACGGCGCGGAGCTGACCTGAGCTACTCTTTGCAATTGACCTTTGAAGAAGCCTTCTCCGGTGCCAGCAAGGAAGTGGAGATCACTCGCGACGAACCCTGTACCGTTTGCAAAGGCACCGGCGCGGAACCGGGCACCAGTCCGGTTAAATGCGCCACCTGCGGCGGCCGCGGTGAAGTGCGCCAGATGCGCCAGACTTTTATCGGGTCGATGGTGCAGGTAACCACCTGCCCCACCTGTAATGGCGCCGGCGAAGTGATCAACTCACCCTGCCATGCCTGCAAAGGTCATGGCTACGAACGGCGCAAATCCAAGAAGGTCGTCAATGTGCCCGGCGGTGTGGATAACGGCACGCAGATCCGCCTGGCCGGCGAAGGCCAACCCGGCGCGTTCGGCGGCCCCAACGGCAACCTGTATTTTGAGATCCAGGTCAAGCCGCACCAGTTCTTCCGCCGCAAAGGTGACGACGTTTACCTGGATTACAGTATTAACATAGCCCACGCGGCCCTTGGTTATGAAGCTGAAATTCCGGTGATTGATGGTAAGTCAAAAATGAATATACCCGCCGGAACCCAGCCGGGAAAAGTATTCACTATCAAGGGCAAGGGGATGCCACGCCTGCGCGGTTCCGGCCGCGGAGACCAGCATGTGGTCGTTCAGGTGGAAGTCCCCACGAAATTAAGCGCGGAACAGCGCAAAGCGTTTGAAGATCTGGGCCGTATGTTGGGTAATGAAGCCAAACCGACCGAACGCGGCTTTTTGGAATATCTTAAGGAGGTGTTGGGTGGCTGATGCCCGCTGGTTGGAAGTATCCCTTACCGGTGACGGTGAGATTGTGGAAGCCGTCAGTGAAGTTATGGGACGGTTCGTGACGGGCGGTGTGGTGACGGAATCGGGCGTGGAATATAACGACGCCGAAGACGAAGGCACCCCCGTTGGCCCGGTGCGCATTTACGGATTTATCGCCGTGGATGAGAACCTGGAAAACACACGCTGCAGCCTGGAAGAAGCCCTGTGGCACCTGGGGCAGATCCACCCGCTGCCCGCGCTGGACTTCCGGTACATCAAAGATGAGAACTGGATGGCCGCGTGGAAAGAGCATTACAAACCCATTCCCATCGGCAAGAAATTGCTGGTACTACCTGCCTGGCTTGAAAGCGAATATCCTGATCGTGTCGCCGTGCGCATTGACCCCAGCATGGCATTTGGTACCGGCACCCACCCCACAACCCGCCTGTGCATGCAAGCGATCGAAACACACCTCGAGCCCGGCAAACCGGTGATCGACGTGGGCTGCGGGTCCGGCATCCTGTCCATTGCCGCCGCGCTGCTCGGTTCCGGCGAAATCCTCGCCGTGGATATTGACAACGCCTCTGTGGTATCCACTAAAGAGAACGCCACAGCGAATGGTGTGATGGAAAAGATCGAAACCGGTCTGGGATCTGTCATCGAAGTGAAGAACGGACTATTTTCCCGCAAACACGCCCCGCTGGTGGTGGCCAACATTCTGGCCCCGGTGATCATCCGCCTGTTTGACGCCGGTCTTGCCGACCTGGTCTCCCCGGGCGGCACGATCATCCTCTCCGGCATTCTGGCTGAACAGGCGCCCGGCATTGAAGCCGCCGCTATCGCCAAAGGTCTCACCCCCATCGAAAAGCTCCAGATCGATGACTGGGTGGCGCAGATCTTCAAGAAATAATGTTTTCTGTTTAAACTTACGCGGGCTGCTCATAAATCGGGCAGCCCGTTTTACTTTTACCAGTTCCCGGATAAAGATCGTATAATCCGGGTATGTTTGATCTCATGCAAATCGGCCGTTGGATCATCATCGCCGGCATATCATTACTGGTGATCGGTGGACTGATCTACGCCGCCGGGAAATTCGGTTTGACAGACCTGCCGGGTACCCTGCGCCTGCAGGGCAATGGTGTGACCTGCGTGTTCCCAATTCTCGCGAGCATCGTGCTCAGCATTGTTTTAACTGTAGTTTTGAACCTGCTGGCCCGACTTTTAAAGTAATCTGATTACAACCGCGTTACCTGCGCACCGCGATTGATCATCTCCAGTTGGAATACGCGGTATGGCAAACCCGCGAATTCAAAACAGTCACCCATAACGTCCGCCGTGACATCACTATCAACCGGCATGAATGCCACAACACTGGGTCCCGCGCCGGAAAGTGCCGCTGCCGCGCCACTCTTGTTGGCAGCATCAATGGCTTCAGCCGCGCCAGGAATCAACGGAAGTCGGTACGGTTGGTGCAGGCAATCTGTGAGGCCATCACGCAGCAGGTCAACGTCACCCAGTCGGAAACCTTCCAGGATGGCTGGAACGCGAGAAATATTCGCCACCGCGTCTGCCATGCTGACGGTTTGCGGAAGCGCTTTGCGCGCCGCGTGGGTGGAAAGGTCAACCGCCGGCAGCAGCAGCACGGCATTATCCGGCTCCAGATCGAACAGCAGGGCTTTGTAGGTGTCACAGCTTCTGCGAACGGCTACCAGTCCACCAAAGATGGCGGCGCCCACGTTATCCGCGTGGCCTTCCAGTTCGGCTGATAATTGCAGCCAGGTTTCTTTGTTTTCAAAATCAGGGTTTAACGTGGTGGCGGCGATCACACCAATCAAAACAGCCGCCGCGCTGGATCCCATACCGGAACCCATGGGGATGTGATTCTCACAACTGAACAACACACCTTTGGGGGCTTTGATACCCAGCTTTTCCAGTGCGAATAAGAATGCTTTGACGATCAGGCTCGTCGCATCTTCAGGCAAAATGCCTTCACCTTCTCCATGAACCCGCACGCGGAATCCCTTTCCGGAGAATTCGATGTTGGCCTGGTTCCATAAATTGAACGCCACGGCCAGACAATCAAACCCGGCTCCCAGGTTTGCGCTGGTAGCCGGGACTCTGATCTGGATCGATGGAATATCGTCACTCATTTATTTCTCCCCCATAATGGCCGCTTCAAGGTCATCCGCTTTCGCGGGGATGAGCCGGGGAGCGGGCATGCTCTTCGCGATGATATCGGGATCTTTCATCCCGTGACCGGTGCACACAATGGTGATGCGTTTGCCGTCCGCGTTAAACCGGCCAGCTTTGACTTCTTTCAACAGACCAGCCAGTCCGGCCGCGGAAGCAGGTTCCACCCAGATACCGCTGGCCGCCAGTTTGCGCTGCGCCGCCAGTATCTCGTCATCGGTTACAGCCATGATTTGGCCTTTGGATTCTTCAGCCGCCTGAAGTGCTTCTTCACCGCGCGCCGGTTTGCCGATGCGAATGGCCGTAGCCAGGGTTTCGGGATTTTCCACCGGGTGCCCCAGAACGAGAGGCGCAGCGCCTTCAGCCTGCACACCCAGGATGCGCGGCTTCGGTATGCCTTTCAGTTCGTTGTATTCTTTGAAACCCTTCCAGTACGAGGTGATGTTTCCTGCGTTACCCACCGGCAGGCACAGCCAGTCCGGTGCGAAACCCAGTTCATCACAAATTTCAAACGATGCCGTCTTCTGGCCTTCAATGCGGAACGGGTTGAGTGAATTTACCAGCGCGATCGGGGTACGGTTGGAGATCTGCACCACCAGAGTAAGGGCGTCGTCAAAGGAGCCGTCGATCTGGAACACATCCGCGCCGTAGGCAACCGCGCCGGCCAGTTTACCAGCCGCCACTTTACCTTTGGGTATCAACACAATCGCGCGCAGGCCGCAGCGTGCCGCGTAGGCGGCCGCGGAAGCGGCAGTATTACCAGTTGACGCGCAGATCACGGCTTTCGCGCCACGTCCCACGGCCTCGCTGATAGCTACTGTCATCCCGCGGTCTTTGAATGAGCCGGTGGGGTTCAGTCCTTCGAACTTGATCCAAACCTTACAGCCCTTCCCCAGTTCTTCAGCAATTCGGGGAACAGGGATCAGGGGAGTGCTGCCCTCCAGAAGGGTCACAGTTTGCGTGTGATCCGGAATGTTCAGAAAAGGACGGTAACGATCGATGACACCTTGTAAAGCCATGGCAGACTCCCTGAAAAATAAAAATTCCGGAGGGTTGAATCCCTCCGGAATGAAATTATAACCTGAAGTGGGTCAGCTTTCCGGCACGATCTCAAATGAAGTGGCAATTTCTGCCACTCCGCTTACGGTAGACGCGACCGAACAATACTTCGTGTGAGAAAGCTCAATCGCCTGGGCGATATCCTTTTCCTGGATGCCCTTGCCTTTCACCCGGTATGTCATGTGGATCTTCCGGAAAGTCCATGGCGGATCTGAATCCTGTTCAGCGTTTACAGATACTTCCAACATATCTAGCGGCTGGCGCTTTTTGGTCATGATCTCCACAACATCCACCGAGCTGCATGATGCCAACGCGACCAGAAGAAGCTCTGATGGTTTCATACCCACGCCTTCATCGGTAGACGAAAGAACCACTGAATGATTCGTTGAATCAATACCCACAAACCGTTTACCACCAATCCAGTTAACCTGCGCAGAACTCATTCCACTCTCCTTTCTTCATGATACTTTGGATAGCAAAGTAACTATTTCATTCATCTTTTGACGGGTTGATTCGATATCCGTCTGTTCATATCCGGTCATGCAGCTATCCATATATTCACGGATAAAATACATATTAGCAGATTGGACCGCCGCGCGAATGGACATCATTTGTTGAACGATCTCTTTGCAGTCACGGCCCTGGTCCAGCATGGATTCCACTCCGCGGACCTGCCCTTCCAACCGGCGCAACCGCTTCTTCATTTCATTTTTCACATCTTCATTTTGATTTGTCATGCGTTCTCCCGGCACACGGCCGTGATTTCATTATCCACCTCAAGTAAAGCGTCCGTTGCCACCGCAACTTGAGGAAGAGGCAACACTTCCTGAGTTATTTCCAGAGGAGGAAGAAGCAAACAATGAGATTTTCTTTCGGCTATGGGAGCTTCCACATGCCGGGCATTCCTGATCTCTGTCCGCATCCGCAAAACTTACCCGTTTTTCAAACCGGTTTTCACATTCCTGACATACATACTCGTAAACTGGCATAATTGCCTCTCTTTAACAATATACTATAGGGGAGTATACCATATCCTAAAGTAAAAAGTCAATACCAATTTCATAGCACAGATTTCCTACTTGACAGTTGAACGGTTGTTCTGGTATAGTATTTCTATACGGATTTCTATAGGAGGATTGTGCTATGCCAAGAAAGACAGTAGGTCTGAGTGACCGCCATAGAAAGATCATGGAATTCTTGACAACTTTTGTTGAAAAGAATAGCTATTCTCCTTCCATCCGTCAGATCGGTGAAAGCATCGGCGTGAAATCCACCTCACTGGTGGATTACTACCTGACCTACCTGGAGCAGGAAGGGTACATTGCCCGTGACGGGCGCGTCTCCCGCAGCATACGGGTATTCAAACCCGTCTACCCCGAAGATAGTGGACCTTCGCTAAATCCTGAGATCCTACACGGCCAGAGTTCCATCCCCTCATTGAGTGACATCCTCCGTATACCGCTCTTCGGGCGCATCGTTGCCAGCGCGCCATTGCCCATGCCCCCCTCCGATATGGCCTATTTCGATCCCGAATCCTCCGTCGAGATCGCCCGCAGCCTTTTACCCGCGAAGGAAAAGATCAGCGAGCTGTTCGCCCTCGAGGTGGACGGCGACTCCATGATCGACGCCATGGTTAACGATGGTGACATTGTCGTCATGAAACACGCCCAGAATGCTGATAATGGCGATATGGTGGCTGTCTGGCTGGATGACGAGAACTCCACCACCCTGAAATATTTTTACAAAGAGAACAACCGCGTACGCCTGCAGCCTGCCAATCCGTCTATGAAACCCATCCTGATCGATAACCCCGCTTCCCTGCGCATTATGGGCAAGGTTGTAATGGTCATCCGCCAGGTGCGTTCTGTAGCTGTCTAAGTGTAGATCAATTATTTTATTAAATGAAAAACAGGGCTCTTTTTCAAGAGCCCTGTTTTGTTTGTTGAGTCAGCCCTTAGGCTAAATCGACAACACCACCGGCAGCTTCGAGTTTGCTCTTGGCATCGGCAGCAACCTGTTTGGAAACACCGGAGAGAACTTTGGAACCGGCAGTTTCGGCCATGGTTTTGGCTTCGACCAGACCCAGGGAAGTCAGGGTGCGGATGACTTTGATGACTTCGATCTTCTTGGGGCCGGCGTCTTTCAGGACGACATCGAATTCGGTTTTTTCTTCAGCAGCTTCAGCAGCGGCAGGAGCAGCAGCGCCAGCGGCGGCTACAGCAACAGGAGCGGCGGCGGAAACGCCCCACTTCTCTTCAAGGGCTTTTACCAACTCAGCGGCTTCCAAAACGGAAAGGGCGCTCAGTTCATCAACAAGTTTAGCTAAATCAGCCATTTTAAATCTCCTTACAGATTATTTATTAAAAGTATTGAATCAGGCTGCCTGTGCAGCGCCCTGATCAGAATATGCTTTGACAACAGCAGCCAGCGAACGCGCCGGTTCTGCCAGTGTGCGGACGAGTTTGGAGGCGGGAGCCTGCAGAACGCCCAACAGGGTGGCGCGCATAACGGGAAGCGGGGGCAGATCTGCCAGAGCTTTCACCTGTTCAACGCCCAGGAGTTGCTTATCCAGGTAACCACCGCGCAACTTGAAGGTCTCAGAGTTCTTGGAAGCATCCGCGAACACTTTGGCCAGTGCGGGAGCGTCTGAAAAAGCGAACCCTACCAACAATGTACCTTCAGCCTTCGTCACATCTTTGTAGCCGGCGTTGGTCATAGCCAACTGCATCAATGTGTTTTTGACAACATGCGCTTCGCTGCCTGTCTCACGCACTTTCGCGCGGAAAGCATCGATATCTTTCATGGTCATCTTTTTGAATTCAAGCATGAAGACAGCCTGGCTTTTACCCAACCAGGTTTCGTAATCAGATAACATTTTGGTTTTATGTTTCTTAGAGAATGCCAATGAATGTCACCTCCTTTCGTCTCAGAATAAAAAATGTCTTTACCGCAAATTGCTCCGGTAAAGACATTCATAGTGCAGGCAGAATAATCTGACTTGTTCGAATGTCTCCACCTCGGCGGGATATTAAGCCGCAATCGCGGCACCAGCTTTCTCCGGTGAAGAAGAATTCTGTTTAATTATCGGGTGAAATTATACCCGATTTATTACTCTTTTGATCCCATGGACTGAGCCTGGTTGATATCAACTTTGATACCGGGGCCCATAGTGGAAGCCAGGGTAATGTGTTTGATATAAGAACCTTTGGCAGCAGCCGGTTTGGCTTTCTTTACAGCTTCCATGAAGGCAGACAGGTTTTCCACCAGTTTTTCGGCTGAGAAAGAAATTTTGCCGAGGGGGACATGGATGTTGGCGGTCTTGTCGAGGCGGAATTCAATGCGGCCGGCTTTGGCTTCGTTGATCACACGGGGAAGGTCTTCCGCGTTTACGACCGTACCGGCTTTCGGGTTCGGCATCAAACCACGGGGACCGAGAACACGTCCCAGACGGCCAGCTTTTCCCATCATGTCGGGGGTGGAGATGGCAACATCAAATTCTGTCCATCCGCCGGCGATCTTGTTGATCCATTCGTCGGAATCAGCGATTACATCAGCGCCGCCTTCGGTGGCTTTGGCTACGCCCTCACCCTGGGCAAAAACCAGGACGCGGACAGTTTTACCGAGGCCGTTGGGCAGGACGACTACGTCACGGATCATCTGATCAGCCTGTCGGGGATCAAGACCCATGCGCATGTGGATTTCCATTGTTCCATCAAATTTGGATGTGCTGGTCTCTTTTACCAGAGCAACAGCTTCAGCCGGAGAATAGAACTTGGTGCTGTCAATCTTCTTTACAGCTTCGTTATACTTCTTACCATGTTTGGCCATTATTTCTCCTTTGTGGTTCCAACGGGCAGCGTGAGCCGCCCTCCCACTATTTCCTAGTCAACAACATTCAGGCCCATATTGCGGGCGGTGCCTTCGATCTGCTTCATGGCTCCATCGATATCGTTGGCGTTCATATCTTTAAATTTCAATTCGGCGATTTCCCGAATCTGGCCGCGGGTGACTTTACCAACTTTTTCACGGTTGGGGACACCGGAGCCTTTTTCGATTCCGGCTGCTTTGCGCAGCAGAACACCCGCGGGGGGTGTTTTCAGAACGAAAGAGAACGAGCCATCAGTATAGATGGTGATTTCAGCAGGAATAATTTCGCCGGCCTTTGTAGAGGTACGGGCGTTGTATTCCTTGCAGAAAGCCATGATGTTGATCCCATGGCCAGCCAGAGCAGGACCAATGGGGGGCGCCGGATTGGCTTTACCAGCAGCGATCTGAAGACGGACAATTGCTTTTAATTTCTTTGCCACAGTTTCACTCCTTTGTGGTTATAACGGGTGATAAAACGGGAGACACCCTCCCACACGCTCAGGTCTTCTGACCTGTTTATGCCTTTTCAACCTGCAGGAAATCCAGTTCAACCGGTGTTTCCCGCCCGAAGAAGTTGACCATCACGCGGACTTTATTGCGGTTCTGGTCAATTTCTGAAACACTGCCGCGGAAGTCATTGAAAGGACCATCCACGATACGCACGCGTTCGCCAATTTTGAAGGAGACCTTGATATGCGGGGCTTCGGCTTCCATGCGGCGCAGGATCTGGCTGACCTCTTCCGGGCGCAGAGCTGTGGGCTGATTGCCCATACCCACAAAACCGGTGACGCCAGGGGTGTTGCGCACCACATACCATGATTCTTCGGTAAGGATCATATTGACCAGCACGTATCCGGGGAACACATGGCGTTCCACAGTGCGGCGCTTTCCATCCTTGACTTCGATCTCTTCCTGAGTCGGAATAACGACATCGAAGATCATTTCCTTCATGTCCATGGTTTCAATACGCTGTTCCAGGTTATGGCGAACTTTGTTCTCATATCCGGAATAGCAATGAATTACATACCAGTTACGGGTGTCACTGGGTGTGATCTGCCCGCTATCTTCGTCCAGATCTTTTGACGAAGCGGAAGATTCCGCCGGACGGGAACGTTTTTCAACTGGTTCCGGCGCGGAGGGTTTTATTTCCTCGCTGTCGTCCCGTTCAATTTCGTCTTGAAATTCCATTCAAACTCCTACGACCAGAGCGGCCAGTCAATCGTTCAGGAAAGGATAAGCGTGACCAAACTGGAGAAAATGTAATCCAGAAGACCCAGAACCAGGCTCATGGCAATCATTACTGCCACTACGATACCGGTCAGTCGCTGCGCTTCCTGACGTGTGGGCCAGGTTACCTTGCGAAGCTCACCCATGGTTTCGCGATACCATCGCTGGAATACATTGGGCTGCTTTACTTTATCATTTTTATCGGCCACGCGTCACTCCTCAAATCGGTTTCTTTCGTAACAAAGCGCCGTCCTGTGGACGGCGCCCTGCCACATCAGGCAGGCCAGGTAGGAATCGAACCCACAACCCCCGCTTTTGGAGAGCGGTGCTCTGCCAATTGAGCCACTGGCCTATGCAGTCTGCCGGACGTCCTAAACTTCAACGCCCGGCCGGCCTGCTGTCACTCACGCTACTTTGATTCTTTGTGCAATGTGTGTTTGCGGCAGCGTGAGCAATATTTATTGATTTCCATCCGGGTCGGATCGTTGCGACGGT
>CAYOKC010000078.1:0-3733 GCA_964404415.1 uncultured Leptolinea sp.
CCCCCATATCATGACAGCTTACATACCTGCTTACATTTTTTAATGTCATTTTAACGTTAACAGACGGTAACAATCAGATAACACTTTCTTTACACACCCTTAGTCGCGGGTAAATATTACGGCCTTATCCTGACTATAACGACATATAAATCAATCTCTATCAGGGAAAGATCACATGGGACTTGCCGATCTTCATATCCACAGCATACACAGTCATGATGGCACCGCGAGCATTCCGGCCATCCTCAAGTACGCATCGGAAAAAACAGATCTGGATGTAATTGCCATCACCGATCACGACACGCTCAACGGCGTCAAACAGGCTCTGGACCTTGCACCCAGGTACGGGCTGCAGGTCATCCCCGGATGCGAGATCTCAACCGCGCAAGGTCATCTTCTGGGTTTGTTTCTCCATCACAGCATACCTGCCGGACTTTCATTAATTGAAACCCTGCTGCGAATCGGTGAACAGGGCGGCCTGGCTATCGCGGCCCACCCCGAAGCCCGGGGTACCAGCAGCCTGAGTTTCGAAGATATCCGTTCTGCGTTGAACCACCCGTTTGCCCGCCAGATACTGGTAGGAGTGGAAGCTTTCAATGGCGGATTGATCTACACCCGCAGCAACATACCGGCCGTGGTCAATTCATCTCATCTTCCCATTTCACAAACCGGGAACAGCGACGCGCATATTCTTTCCATGATCGGTAAAGGTGCCACGTATTTCCCGGGAACCGGGATCGACGATCTACGAATCGCGTTGAAACAACATCAGACACATGTAGCTTCATTTGGCAATCTGGGCGCTTCACAGGTAATTACCGGATATGTTCCCCAGTATCTTTTACGTCTTCTCGGATGGACGATCTGGAATGATGATCCGTCAGAACCTTTGAAATACGCGAGGATCCACTCTCTTTCTCTCCGATCCGCGAAGCGCGCGGGTGATCTTGTACAGCAGATGACATCGTAACTACCAAATTACATTCATGAAAAATCCTCGCTTGCTCCTGCCCCGCGCATATTATCAGTTGCGGGGCAGGAGTTATTCCCGCGTTTAGGGCTATAATCAGCCACATGTCTTACGAAGAATTACGGGACCCGATTTGGGTCGACACATTACCGGTATTACAGAATCTGGCAGCAAAACTTGCCACCGGACCGGCTTTCGCGGTAGATACCGAATCCAACAGCCTTTTTGCCTACCGCGAACAGGTTTGCCTGGTTCAAATCACCACCTTCGGGGGTGATGATTATGTTATTGATCCACTGGCGATTAAAGACCTGTCACCTCTCGGACCCCTTTTCGCGGACGAGACCATAGAAAAGGTATTTCATGCCGGAGAATATGATCTGATCTGCCTGAAACGGGATTTTGGCTTTGAATTCCGGAACCTGTTTGATACGATGATCGCCGGCCGCATTCTGGGCCGAGAGGTTGTGGGTCTTTCAGCCATGCTTGAGGTGGAATTCGGGATCACACTGGATAAAAAATGGCAGCGCGCCAACTGGGGCATCCGCCCTATGCCGGCCGCCCAACTGGCATACGCCCGCATGGATTCGCATTTTTTAATTGCATTGCGTGATATTTTGTACACGGAACTTATTGACAATGAAAGAATGGCGCTGGCCCGGGAAGATTTTCACCGCCTGGAGCGCACGCCCGTTCCGCAAGTCAATGGAGAAAAGGACACCATCTGGAAGATCGTCGGGCGTACTGATATCACCCCGGTTCAGATGGCGGTGCTGCAGCGGTTGTATGAATACCGTGACAGCCAGGCCAGGCGCGCCAACCTTCCGCCCTTCAAAATTCTATCCAATGACGCACTGATAGCCATTACCCAGGCCCTTCCCCAAAAGTTGGAAGATCTTGAGACGATCACCGGACTTTCTCCCAGATTGCGTGAACGCCACGGGAGCAGCCTGCTGGAATGTGTATCCAGAGGGCTGAACAGTGAACCGCCGCGCCGTCCGCGCTCCCCCCGTAAAGATGAAGATCTTATTTTACGGTTAGAATCTTTAAAATCATGGCGCAAGAAAACCGCCGCGCGTTTCCACGTGGAATCAGACGTTATCCTTCCACGCGAGGTGGTTGAGCAGGTAGCCGGTGTGAACCCCCGTTCGATCGGCGAATTATCCGCCCTCATGACTCAATTCCCCTGGCGGCTGGAACAGTTCGGCCCCGAGATAATTCAAACCTTACAACCAGGAGAGCAAGCATGAAGATCACTTTTTTTGGCGCAGCTCAAACCGTAACCGGTTCCAAATATCTGGTGGAAGTGAACGGAAAACGCCTGTTACTGGAATGCGGTTTTTTCCAGGGTAAACGCGGCGAAACGTATGAAAAGAATCTGAAATTTCCTTTCGATCCCCGCACAGTTGACGCGGTGATCCTTTCACACGCGCATATTGACCACAGCGGAAATCTTCCGAACCTGGTAAAACAGGGTTATGAAGGGCCCATCTATACCACCCCGGCCTCAGCCATGCTGGCGGATATTATGCTTCAAGATTCCGGACATATTCAGGAATCTGACGCGGAGTACGTCAACTTCAAGCGGGCCCGTAAAGGGGAGCCGCCAATTGAGCCTATTTACACGCAAGAAGACGCGAAACGCGTGGCCGGCCTATTCGCGCGCAAAGAGTACAACCAGGAATTCTCACCGGTAGACGGAGTGACCGCCCACCTGGTGGATGCCGGTCACATTCTGGGCTCCGCCGCCGTGATTCTGGATATCAACGAAGACGGCCGGAAATACCGGTTCTGGTTCTCGGGCGATATCGGCCGTGAGAACCTGCCTTTACTGGTTGATCCTGTGATGCCCGACAAGGTGAATTACCTGATGATGGAGTGCACCTACGGTGACAAGCCGCATAGCAACCCGGAAGATGCCTACCGCGAGTTCCGTGATGTGGTTGCCCGAACCACCAAACGGGGCGGTAAAGTGATCATCCCGGCGTTTGCCGTCGGCCGCACGCAGGAACTGGTTTACAGCCTGAACCGCATGTTCAGTGACGGTGAGTTGAAGCCCGTTCCGGTATTTGTTGACAGCCCGCTGGCTGTCAACGCGTCCAAGATATTCCGTGAACATACCGAGTATTTTGACGATGAGACCCAAAAATTTATCCGCCGGGGTAACCACCCCGCCCTGGATTTCCCGATGTTGACGTATGTACAGTCAGTGGATGAATCGAAAAAGTTGAACGAACGCCGCGATCCGATGATCATTATCAGCGCGTCCGGAATGGCGGAGAACGGCCGCATCCTGCATCACCTGAAAAATAATATCGAGGATCCTAAAAACACTGTCACCATTGTGGGGTGGCAGGCACCGTATACTCTGGGACGCCGTCTGGCGGATCGCGAGAAGCAAATCAAGATATTCGGTGACCAGTACGTTCGCCGGGCGGAGATCGCCACGATCGGCGGTCTTTCCGCGCATGCCGGGCAGGATATGCTGGTGCGCTACGCGAAAGCAGCCGGGCCGGACCTGAAGAAGATCATTCTGGTGCATGGTGAAGAGGACGCGGCAGGGGCGTTGATGAAGAAATTCTCTGAAAATGGCCTGGCTCCGGTGGAATACCCGGTGGAAGGCTATACGCTGGAACTGCCCTAGTTTCCTGCTATAATTGTGCTCTCGCGGAGAGGTGCCGGAGCGGCCGATCGGGGCGGTCTCGAAAACCGTTGTGGCTTTAGGGTCACCGTGGGTTCGAATCCCACCCTCTCCGCCTTTTT
>CAYOKC010000078.1:3833-17544 GCA_964404415.1 uncultured Leptolinea sp.
ATTTAATTATTTTTCGGGTTCAAATCCCACTCTTACAGAGCGCAAGCAGCCCTCTCCGCCTTTTTATTTAATTATTTTTCGGGTTCAAATCCCACTCTTACAGAGCGCAAGCAGCCCTCTGTGTCTTAATATCTCCTCCACTCTATCACAAAGGAAGACGTCGATTTCCTTGGAATAGCCTCAATCCCGGCAGGCCGTGTTGGGCTGAACGCGGTTATTCACGGTCCAGGTCTTTGTGCTTGCGCGGGAGTGCGAATAGGCGTTCAGCCTAACCTACAGGTGCGAGCAGCCCTCTCGTTCTTAAATCTCCTCGGCCAGCAGGGCTGATCATTAAAAGCAATGGCCTGTTTCTCTTGTTTATATTGGATATTGTGGATATAATTTGTGGATATTCAATTGAGAAATATTTCACAAATCAGGAGCTTTTAATGAGTATGTTTTGTTATCAATGCCAGGAAGCGTTACATGGGAAAGCATGCACTACCCGCGGTGTTTGCGGAAAAGACGAAGTTGTAGCCAACCTGGAAGATCTGCTGATGTACATCACCAAAGGTGTGTCCCATATTGTTATTCGAGCAAATATGGATGTCAGAAACCTGCCGGAAGTGAACCACCAGGTTCTAAATAGCCTTTTCATGACGATCACCAACGCCAATTTTGACCCGGATGCCATCGAGCGTCAGATCGTCAAAATGATTCAGTTGCGTGATGGGCTTGATCTCACCGGGCTTGTCAACTTGCATGACGCCGCCACATTTCATATAACAGACCGCGAGGACATGCTGGCTAAAGCTGTGTGCACCGGCATTATGGCTACTCAGGATGAAGATATCCGTTCTTTACGTGAGATGATCATATATGGGCTTAAAGGTATGGCGGCTTACGCGGAGCACGCTCTGAATCTTGGCAAAGCCGATCCGGAAATATACCGGTTTGTATACGAAGCCCTGGCTGCCACACTGGATGATTCCCTTACCGCAGATGACCTGGTGTCCCTCACCCTTAAAACCGGAGAATTTGGCGTAAAGGCTATGGCGTTACTTGATGACGCCAACACTTCGCGTTATGGCACCCCCGAGGTGACAAAAGTCAATATCGGGGTTCGAGGCAACCCGGCTATCCTCATATCAGGCCACGACTTAAGTGATCTTGAACAACTCCTCGAGCAAACCAGGGGCACAGGTGTGGATGTATACACACATAGTGAGATGCTTCCCGCCCATTATTACCCTGCTTTTAAAAAGTATGACAATTTCGCTGGGAACTATGGCAACGCCTGGTGGCAGCAAACCAGAGAGTTCCAAGCATTCCACGGGCCCATCCTGTTCACCACCAACTGCATCGTCCCTAATGTCAACACCGAAATCCGCTCACGCCTGTTCACCACCGGCTCATCAGGACTAGACGGTTGCGCGCATATCACGGCTGACGCCAGCGGAAAGAAGGATTTCTCTGCGATCATCGCTCTGGCTAAAACTCTGCCATCTCCTGATGAAATTGAAACCGGTTCCATAACTGGTGGTTTTGCTCACGGGCAGGTTCTTGCCCTGGCAGATAAAGTGGTAGACGCTGTAAAAACAGGCGCGATCAAAAAATTCTTTGTGATGGCAGGCTGCGATGGCCGTATGAAGCAGCGGGAATATTACTCCGAATTCGCGAAAAGCATTCCACAGGATACCGTCATTCTCACGGCCGGTTGTGCCAAATACCGCTACAACAAGTTGCCGCTGGGTGATATCAACGGCATTCCACGGGTATTGGATGCGGGCCAGTGCAACGATTCGTACTCACTCGCGCTGATTGCCCTCAAACTTAAAGAAGTATTCGGATTGGATGATATCAACCAGCTTCCCATCGCTTTCAATATCGCCTGGTATGAACAGAAAGCCGTGATCGTACTGCTTGCTCTACTCTACCTGGGTGTAAAAAATATCCATCTCGGCCCTACTTTGCCTGCGTTCCTTTCTCCCAATGTAGCCAATGTTCTGGTGGAGAAATTTGGTATTGGCACGATTGATTCAGTACCTGCCGATGTCGAAATGTTTATGGCTGCCTGATCTCCTTACAGTAAAACAGAGAGCCTGCTTCAGGAATCCTGAAGCAGGCTCTCATTATTTACCTCTTGTCAATAGGTTGTTTATAGCAAAGTTTGTTGGAATAATACGGACTATTTCGAGCTGATGCGCCCGGAGCCGGTCACATTCTGGGTGACTTTTGCCGTGCCGGTGTATTCCACGTCACCACTGCCGGATACGTTCATAGTCAATGTATCAGAGGCGTTGACGTATGCCTCCCCGGAACCGCTCAAATCGAGCGCGGTATCACGGGTGATCAGTTTTTCATGGGCGCAGCGGCCTGAACCGGATACGACCACTTTTTGTGTATCCACTTCACCCTTCACCATCGTGCGCCCGGAGCCGGAAATATCCACCCTGAGGGAATCAGCAACCAATTCATTCAAATCGATTCTGCCGGATCCGCTCACATTCAGTGTAAGGTCATCTGTTTCAACACGGTCGGATTTAATCGTCCCTGAACCCGATAGGTTCAAACCGTTTAACTGTTTCATGGAAACATGGAAGCGCATCGGTTTGGTGGGTTGAATGGCAAACGCTCCCATGGGATCCAAATAGATATGCAGTGTGTTGCCGCGGACTTCGGTGCGGATATAGCGGATCAGGTTCTCTTCCGCTTCAACTTTCAGGCTTTCAGCGTCACCCTGGGTGATGACCACATCACCGGAACCGGATGAGGCTACGGAGTCAAACCCGCTGACCGGGCGGGTTTCTTCAACCACTTTACCGGAACCGCGGACCATTCCCAAACCGCAGGCGCTCAAAGCGAACGCGCCGGTAACCATCAGTAAAAGTAATGCAAAAAACCGTTTCAATGTATCCTCCAATGGATTAATTATTTATTCACTAACAAGCATGGATTTAGCCAGTGAACCATGCCAGCGGCCGATACGCCTGGCCAGTTTCAATGTCACGATGGAAAAGACGAACCCGATCAGAACACAGGGAACAGCCAGAACCGGAGTCAGATAGTACTGGTCATAGCCAATGGTGATCATCGGGAAGGGCAGGAAGAACTGCACAAAGGGAGCTGCCATGAAAGAGAGTGAAAGCGAGATCAGGGTGATAAACAGACTGAAGTAGATCGTCCCCAGGGGCAGCATGAGGATCATATAGAGCAGGGTAAACCAGGTGTGACGGCTGGTGAACAGAAGTTTGAACCGCGCCCACCATCCAGCGGTATTATCCACAAAGACCGGACGTCTGGGCATGCGCACACCCAGCAACGCTTCCACCACACGGCCTTCCACCAGGCCGATGCCGCGGACCGACAGGAAGAACAGGCCCATAAAGGGTAGCCCGATGATCAACACGATCAGACCGGCGGAAAGTGACAGGCCTGTCACCGCCCAGGTGAAGTACAGGATGCCCGTCACCAGTGACACGATCATGAAGAGCAGCGAACTCCACGCGGTTGGGTCAGCAAAAACCCCGAAAATTGAATACGCCAGAGAGTTATTTTCCGCCGTAGGTCTGACCGGGGATTGCAGCGGTTTAACACGCGCCTCAATGATGCGGTAATCGGCGGCAAATTCTTCGGGCGTTCCGAAATCTTCGATCAGCTCAGCCAGGGCATCCGCTTCACTGATACCGGACTGGCTTTCATGGACAGTCTCATATCCGTTGCGCAAGAATTCTTCGGCGTCGGAAAGCGCGTCACGCAGGGTGGCCGGATCGCATCCGTTCAGGTTACTCTTTAATTCATCCAGGTATTGATTAATACTTGTGATCATTACTAATCCTTTCAAAAACTAGCCCTTCGCCTGAAGGATGCCGTCAACATAATCGCGGGTATTCGTCCAGATCGTTTTCCAGGCAGTCAGACTATCGCGCCCGGCTTCGGTGATCTGATAATAGCGGCGCGGCGGCCCGGATACAGAGGGCTCCACAATGCTGGATAGCATCCCGCTGCCTTCCAATGACCGCAGCGCGGGATACAACACTCCCTGTTTGACATTGGATTCACTCAACTCTCCGCCCAGAATTTTCGCAATCTGGTACCCGTACATGGGTTCCGCGGTTTTATCCAGCACGGCCAGCAGGATCAGCGATGTGATACCGGCATGCAGCTCTTTCTGGAATTTTCGTTCCTGTACTACGTTCTCTGTCAAAACAACCTCCTTTTCTATCCCTTTCAACTACTTATTATTACAAGTAGTTTGTAATTTCAGTATTATCAACTTGATAATAGTACAAACAAAATAATATGTCAAGTGGTAAATACCGGGATAATTTAAGAGTAGTTTCTCTGCATCCCATCATTCTCTGAATTAGATACGGTTCACCCGGATATTTGTTTCAAAATCCGTGATATTCCCCCAAAAAGAAGATCCTTCCACGGTTATCTACAGGTGACAACGCACCTGCCGTGGAAGGATCAAACCAACAATATTTTTTTCTGGATTACTTCAGATTAAACTTTTTCGGTGACCGGGATCATGCTTTCGAGGATCATCTCGATTGCCATGGTGTGACTGCAACGGCCGCGGGTCTGGAAGAAGTCACAATCGCAAGCCCAGGTTCCGTGATCATAGCTGACCGTATGTGGATTATTATCGCCATCAAACGTAACGGTAAGGGCGTTAAAATGAATACGATTGCGCTCCTGCGCGTAACGTTTAGCTTTTTCGATCTTTCCGATCATTCCATAATCCATGGGGCAAATCCTTTCTAAAAACAGGATAAGAAAAAAGCACGCAAAGATTGCGTGCTTTTAATTCACTGCATCGGGATGAAAATAAACTCTCGCATAGGATATCAGTTTTCCTATTTGTAGTATAGACAAACAAATTAACGAAGTCAATGAAGAAAATCTTAATTTTTACGGATGATTGACTAATCCTTCAGTACACAATAGAATCCAGTTAATCTTCATGGAAGCCTGATCCCCGGATGGACAGGCTGAAATGCGAAACCGGTTAAGCCCGCGGGCCAGTCCGGTGCTGTTGCGCAACTGTAGGTCAGGTCAACTGACAAGCCAGGTCGCCGCCCATGAAGAGTTCACCGCAACCTCGCAGATGGGAGACGTGAACCGGCTGACCGGCCTGTTTTTCTCTCTGACCTGCTTGCGGCAGGTCGGTTTATTTTAAGGAGCTTTGAATGAAAAAAATCGTACAAATAGTGCTGGCCGGACTTCTTATTTCAGTTTCTCTGCTTACTGCCTGCATGCCAGCCACCCCGGCTGCCACCACTTCAATACCGGTTCCCGCCATCACTCAGCAAACCGGTGCCTCAATTAGCCTGGTGGACGGGCTCGGCCGCACAGTCACGTTGGAAGAACCGGCCGAACGCATTATCTCGTTCGCGCCTTCCAATACTGAGATCCTTTTTGCTATCGGCGCCGGATCGCAAATGGTCGGACGTGATAGTTACAGTGATTTTCCGGAGGAAGCTAAAGTTGTACAGGAAATCGGTGGGCCTTCCTTTGGCAGCAGCAAGGAGTTGATCACTAAATTACAACCCGATCTGATCCTGGCGGCGGATATCAATTCACCGGATCAGGTGACAGAATTTGAAAAGCTGGGCATGACGGTTTTCTACCTCAAGAATCCGAAAGATATTTCCGGCCTGTATGCCAACCTTGAAACGGTCGGCCAATTGACCGGACATGTTGATGAAGCGGCCTCACTGGTTGAATCGCTGAAGACCCGGGTTTCCGCCGTTGACTTAGCCGTCGCGAAAAGCACCACCCAACCCAAAGTTTTCTATGAAGTGGATGGGTCTGACCCGGCCAAACCATGGACTACCGGCCCTGGTTCCTTTATGGATACATTGATCAAACAGGCCGGGGGAATCAACGCCGGCGAGAAATTGCCCATGGAGTGGGCGCAGATCAGCCAGGAAGAGTTGATCATCCAGAGCCCGGATATCATTCTGTTGGGTGACGCGAAATACGGCGTCACCGCGGAGACCGTCAAACAGCGCGCCGGCTGGGACTCGATCAAAGCCGTAAAAGACGGACAGATCATTGAGTTCGATGATGATCTGGTCAGCCGCCCGGGTCCGCGCCTGGTTGACGGCCTAGAAGCGCTAGCAAAAACGATACACCCGGAGTTGTTCCAGTAATCATGCGAAAAGTATCCCCGTTCCTGATCACAGGCGTGGTCCTGGCCATCTGCCTTCTGGTGTCAACCGCTATAGGCAGTGTGTCAATTCCATTAAACACGGTGCTGGATATCCTGTGGGCTGCTATCCGGGGGCAGGCAATACCGGCAGAATTACAACCGTTGGCCACTATTCTGCTGTCATTACGCATTCCGCGCACCATACTGGTGGCCTTAACAGGCGCCGCGCTGGCCGGCAGCGGCAGCGCCTATCAGGGTTTATTCCGCAATCCGTTGGCTGACCCGTATTTGATCGGAGTTGCCTCCGGAGCGGGATTGGGCGCCGTGTTGGCCATGGTCTCTCCGTGGAGCGGACCAGTCAAGAGCCTGTATTTTGTGCCGCTGGCTGCTTTTGCCGGCGGGTTGATCACTGTATATACAGCGTATTTACTGGCACACACCGGTTCCAGCCTGCCGTCTACCAATCTCATTCTGGCCGGCGTGGCTGTCAGCAGTTTTGCCACCGCGTTGACCTCTTACCTGATGTTGTACTCCAACGAAGAGATGCACCGGGCGCTTGCCTGGCTGCTCGGAGGAGCGTCAATGAGCGGGTGGGATCCGGTTCTGGCCATGCTGCCCTATACCCTGGTTGGATTGGGTATACTGACAGCCAGCGGTTACGCCCTGAATGTGCTGCAGTTCGGCGAAGAACAGGCGCTGCAACTCGGCCTGGATGTGAAACGCGCGCGCCGAATCATCGTTTTTGCCGCCACGTTGACAGCCGCCGCGGCCGTCTCCTTCAGCGGAATTATCGGGTTTCTGGGGCTTATCGTGCCGCACCTGATCCGCCTGCTCTGGGGTTCAGATTACCGGAAAGTGATCCCGCTCTCCATCCTGGGCGGCGCGGCGTTGCTGCTGGCAGCCGATATCCTCGCCAGGCGGATAGCCGCCCCGCAGGAAGTGCCCGTGGGGATCATCACCGCGCTCACCGGAGCGCCGTTCTTTCTCTTTATTTTGCGCCGTTCACGGCGTCAGAATGTGTGGTGACCATGTTAACCATGGAAAATCTATCCATCCGCATGGGTGGAAAACCAATTTTGAAGAATATAAGCCTCTCTGTGGAAGAAGGCACCATCCTGGGAGTGATCGGCCCGAATGGAGCCGGAAAAACCACCCTGCTCAGGGCTGTCAGCGGAACCATTCCGCTGGCGGAAGGGCAGATCCATTTCCGGGATAAAGACCTGACCAGGCTGAATGTGTTGGAACGCGCCCGCCTGATCGCGGTAGTGCCGCAGGCGCGCCGTCTGCCCGGCGCGTTCACCTGCCTTGAAACGGTGATGATGGGGCGCACGCCGCACCTGAACTGGCTCGGCCATTTTGATGAGCGTGACCGTAAACTGGCGCTGGAAGCCATGCGCCAGACCGGTACGCTGGAAATGGCCGCGCGGCGCATCGGGGAGCTTTCGGGCGGAGAACAACAGCGTGTGCTGCTGGCGCGGGCGCTGGCTCAAACGGCGCCAATCCTGCTGCTGGATGAACCCACCACCCACCTGGATCTGCAATACCAGTTAAACCTGCTCGGACTGGTGCGTGACCTTGTGCGCAATGGCGGGCTTGACGGCAAGGATCCGTCACTTACCGTGCTGATGACACTCCACGACCTGAATCTGGTGGGCCATTACGCCGATCAGGTGGCGGTGATGGTGCACGGCGAAATTGAATCAACCGGCGCGCCGCAGGATGTATTGACCACCGATACGCTCAGTACCGCCTTCAATGTGCCATTGCGCAGTATTCCACTCGACGGACTCGAAAAAAGCCCTTTCATAATTCCGGCCAACCTGTGATCACCGTCAACCTTTTCGGTGTGTTCCGCGTGGAAGCCGGGATCAAATCCTTTGATCTCGAGCTTGATGAAGGTATGACCGCCGGGAAAGCCATCCTGAAGATCGTAGGGCTGCACCCGGTTTTGCACAAATTCTGGGTCACGGGTGACGGAGAGCTATCCGAACATGTGCTGGTTGTGCTGAACGGTTTAGATATCCATGCCCACCCAGACGGATTGCGGACGGTTATCCAGAACAATGACCGCCTGGATTTCTTTTCTCCGTTGGCTGGCGGCTAGGCGTCAATCGTCAAATTCCATTCCGAAAAGTATATACTCGCCGTCAAACCCGTATTCGCGGTAAAAGGCCTGGGCGTTCAGGTTATCCTGCTCGGTGCCGACCTCCAATTCATCCATATCACGCCGGCGGGCTTCTTCTTCTGCCGCTTTCATTAACGCGCGGCCGATGCCTTTGCCCCGATAGTTTTCGTCAACCACAAGTTCGTTGACCTGCGCGGTTCCCACCCGATGGAAGAAGGACATGTAGAACATTTCTGATAGGAACCCGACTACTTTCCCATTGTCTTCATACACAAAATTTGTATAGGTTTCCGGGAAGGCGGACATTTTAGTGAATAGATTATGGAACCTATCAGGGTCAAGGTTATAGACCCCTTCAGCCACTTCGGCGAGTTGGGTGATCAGTTTTACAACGGCTTCCAGGTCTTTTTCTTCACAGGGGCGAACGGTCATAGTGTCCTCGCGTGTAGATACGTATATTATTAGATTCTATCAAGGTAATTGTAGGGTGGTGTTGAACGCCCGATCATAGATGCAATTATTATCCAGGAATAAAACCTTCGTCAGGGCGCGTTCAACCCACCATGGCACAATTAAACAACAGATAAGTGCAAGGTCTAAGATTTTCCCTGATTGTGCCAGGGGCTGACGCGGTCAGTCCCTACTGGTGGATATCATTTTTTATATCCACCCGGCCATCACCAGGAACCTTTTTAACAACAGGTTTAATGTTATACGTGCCAGGGGCTGACGCGGTCAGCCCCTGCTGGTAGACATTATTTTTTATATCCACCCGGCCATCACCAGGAACCTTTTTAACAACAGGTTTAATGTTAAACATGCCTGGGGTTGACGCGGTCAGCCCCTACTGATACCAGAGAATACGTGGATTACCCTACTACTTTTGTATGTACTTCAAATACAGGCGGGTGCTCAACGGTTTTCTTTACCTTGCATTGATCCGCGGAACGTACCAGCGCATCATAATATTTTTCCGGGAAGGTAGGGGGAACTTGAATTTCCACTTCCACCTTATCCAAATGACCTGTGGCTTTATCGGTGAGCATAGATTGCACCAGCCTGATACCTTCTGTGGGGATCTGGTGCTGCTTGCAGAAACTCAACACATAATAACCGGCACATGTTGCCAGCGATGCCAGAAACAGAATGTACGGTGAAGGGGCTGTGTCTTCTCCCCCGCCCGGCAGAGGTTGATCAGTTTTTATGGTGAAATTTCCGAAGTGGGCATCCACTTTTACGCCGCCGGGAAAATCAACTGTCATTTCCATGTTTAATCACTCCTCATTATTCCGGATGTTTTACCTGAAAGGTATCAAAGTCACGCGCGACCACGGCTTCAGGGAATACCGACTGGGCTTCTGCGATAATGTCTTTCTCACGGTAACGGCGGGAGACATGCGTCAGATACAACGCCCTGACACCGGCACGCACGGCCAGATCCGCCGAACGTTTGGCCGTCATGTGCGAGAAATCGCGCGCCATATCGGCTTCTTCATCCAGGTAGGTCGCTTCAATCACCAGCGCGTCCGCGCCGCGGCAGATTTCTACGAGGCTGTCAACTTCGCCCACGTCGCCCACCACAACCAGGCGGGTGCCCGGTTTGTAGTCTCCCAGCACATCGGCAGGGTCAATGGTGCGGCCATCCGGCAGGGTGACCGGTTTCCCATCCACCAGGTCACGGCGCCAGGGTCCCTGGGGGATTGCAAGTGCTTCCGCCTTTTCCGGAAGGAAGGGACGCCGCCCTTTTTCTTCAAAGACAAAGCCATAACAATCGGGACCGCGATGGCGCACACTGAAAGCGCTGATGGTCAGGTCGCCATCTTCGATGATCACACCATTGTTAATGGGGATAAAGGAAATGGGCATGGGTGTGGACGCGCCACGCAACACGACCCCGTAAAGCAAATCTTTAATGCGTTCCAGCGCGTTTTTGCCGGCATACAGTTCCAGTTTATCAATGGTCTCCCATCGCATGTACGTGGACAGCAATCCGGCCAGGCCGAGGATATGGTCAAGGTGACTGTGCGTGATCAGAATACGGTTTAACCGCTTGAAACCAATGCCGCTCTGCAGAATTTGACGTTGGGTGCCTTCACCACAATCAACCAGGTATCGCTGATCATCATGTTTGATAACAAGTGAAGGCAAATTTCGGCGGGCGGAAGGCGCGGAAGCAGACGTTCCCAGGAAAATAATTTCGAACAAAAATTTACCCTTTCCAGTAAGAAAGTCAATTTTACCGCATTAAGGGTTCGCACTTATCTATCGTGATACACATGGATGATACCCGCCACCTTCTCTCAGCTGAAATTCAGGTAGCATTGGTTATAATCAACCCATCCGGTTCCCAATACAACCGGCAAAGATAAAATGACAAAAATCTCCCGCTTCATTCCCCTCTTACTCTCCAGTTTTCTACTGGCATCGTGTTCCACCCCGGAACCTGTTTTGACCACCCCGGGCGCGGAAACGCCATTACCTGCCACACAAACTGTAGCGCCGTTGGAAAAACCTCTGGAGGTTTTGGGAACCATGACCGCGACCGCGGTGAAAAAAGCGGAAACATCCACGCCAATTGACCCGCGTGAAGAAGACATGAAGAAGGAAGTTCAAAAACTGGCCGGCCTGAAACTGGTCAGCAGTTCAAAAGGCACTTATTACCGGGTACAGGACTTCACGGGAGAATGGGCCAAGTTGAGCTATTACCACTGGTGGCCGTTGAACCGCAAGCCGACGAATTTCGCCATCCGGGCCGACGTAAGCTGGGAATCAGCTGTGCCGCTTGGGAATCCGTCAAAATCAGGGTGCGGGTTTGTGTTCCATGAAAATGGTCCCGGTGACTTGCACCTTTCTATCCTTTCGATGGACGGATACGCGCGAAATTACCGGACGGAAAAGAACGTGGTATCAGACCTGAAAGGCAATTACGCCGGCAAGTTCAATTATCCGGGTGACAAAGCCCAGATCATGCTGGTGGTTGACTACCAGTGGCTCACGGTATTTATCAATGGCAAACAGGTCGTCCGCTTCCAGGATGACCGCCTGAATGGCGGCGGACTGGCATTCGCCGTAGCATCCGGTTCCAATAATGATTTCGGCACACGGTGCACGTTCCAGAACGTGGACCTGTGGGAATTTAACTGATCGTCGAAACGCCCCATATCTGCAACATACGGATGTAAAACTGCGTCATCTTTACCAGTGACTTTACACGGATCCGTTCGTTAATACCGTCCAATTCCAGATCGTCTTCCGGGGGGATCACCAGCGGAGTAAAACGGAACACATGCCGGCAGACAGACGTATAGAACCGCGCGTCACCCGGCCAGGGTTGGACGACCGGCGCAATCGGAATTCCATCGTAGATTTCCAGAATGGCGCGTTCAATCGTCTGGTAAGCAGGTGAATCCGGTGACGATACCATGGGAGCTTCCCATGCCCGCTCTGATTGGGCCTGGAAAACCACCCGGTCATCTTTCACGGATCGGCGGATATGTTCACTGACTTCCTTAATGGTCTCGCCCGGCATCAGGAAGGCATCCACCTGCGCCCGGGCCTGTTCCAGATTGCCGTTGAACATCACCGGAACGAATTGCGTGGTTGAGCGCATCTGGGCTTCAGGGTGGTTGAGGATCATGCGGCGGACCAGTTGGGAAAAAGCCCAGGTATTGGCAAACAACACCTGCTGCGGGTATCCGATCGCGCCCACCAGCCCCCGGTATGACTCACGGATCTCTTTCAGCGAAGCCGGCAGCGGGTTTTCCGCCAGGTTGGATAGCGCGCGAGACAGAATTTCGAGGCGGTTATCATTTCGCCCGGTATTTTGCGTTTTGAATTCAAAGCGGATGTGACCGCGTTCCGTCACACCGATGAGTGCCGCTGGGCCGGTCATGCCCGGGAAATAATCACTGGCGATCCAGTCACCTTCATCCAGAACAACCTCCAGCTTGACGCCGGCTTTTTTCAGGTAAACGGCTGTGCGGCAGGCGCCCATTTTCCCGCCGGAAAGGCAATCATGCCCGAAGGAGAGGTATACCGTGCGTTCCGGCTTGTAACCGGCGCGCAGCATGGTTTCCACGGCTTCGAGGATGGCTACCATCTGTCCCTTACCCTGCAGAGCGCCGCGCCCCCACACGAAACCGTCTTTGATCTGGCCCGAAAATGGCTGTGACTTCCACTGATCCACGGTTTTGGGGTCAACGGGCGGCACGTCATAATGGCCGCTTAACAAAACACCCGGCAGTTTCGGGTTGCGTCCCTGCCAGATATATAACAGGGAAAGATCCTGGCTTGAGCGCACTTCCAACGTGGTATGGACGCGTGGGAATTGTTTAAGCAGGACCCGATGCAGGTTAAAGTAATCGTCACGCTGGGTGGTGGTCAACTCTTCCGCGGCGATGGTGCGGCAGCGGATGACTTCTGAAAGATGTTCAGCCACGATATTTCCGTCGACTTCTTCCAGGTCAACCACCGGGTAATCCGGCAGCGGGCGCGCGAAACGTACCGCGGCGATCAGCATCATCGCCGCCAGGAACAGCGCGAGAATTGTAAAGACGATCAAAATTTGGACGGCCATGTTAACACCCTGATTGATTGTATCAAAATAGAACGGTCTGTGTTTACGTGACATGCGTGACCAAAGCAAGGCATCGGTCAACCGCATTAAAGGAAAAGCTGGCGTCAATGCGTGAAGCGGGGTGTGTTACAATCCGCCTGATAATATTAATGTGAGGACCTTATGACTGAAAATGTTCTGGTATCTGTCGCCTGGCCGTATGCCAACGCGGAAATCCATGTAGGGAATATTACCGGCGCCTACCTGCCGGCGGATATCTTCGCGCGGTATCAACGCCTTCGCGGGCGCAAGGTCATTATGGTGTCGGGTTCAGATTCACACGGCACGCCCATCACCGTGCGGGCGGATGCGGAAAATACCACCGCGCTGGAAGTCTACCAGCGGTTTCACAACAGTTTCCTGGAATTATTCATGGGCCTGGGGTTGAATTACGACCTGTTCACCAGCACCCACACATCCAACCATTTTGACGTCTCCCAGAAGATATTCCTGGCATTGCAGAAGAACGGCTATCTGTATACCGACCGCGAAATGCAGTGGTATGCCCCCAGCCAGCAGCGCTTTTTGCCCGACCGCTACGTGGAAGGCACCTGCTATATCTGCGGTTTCGAGAACGCGCGCAGCGACCAATGCGACAAATGCGGCAACCTGCTTGACCCCGCCCAGTTATTAAATCCGCGCAGCAAGGTGGATGGTTCCACCCCGGAACTGCGTGAAACCGAACACACCTATATCGACCTCGGCAAACTCCAGCCGGTGGTGGTCGACTTCCTGAAACAACGTGAAAGCTACTGGCGGCCGAATGTGCTGCGCCAGAGCCTGGGCCAGATTTTGGCGGACAACCTGCACGGACGCGCCATTACCCGTGACC
>CAYOKC010000079.1:0-17452 GCA_964404415.1 uncultured Leptolinea sp.
TATCCAGCATCTGTTCCTCTCCGAGAAGAACCTGGGCAAGGGCGGCGCGTGGAACATCATGCTGGCCGGCGCGCCGGGCGAGATCATCGCCTATGCTGACAGTGACTGCCTGTTCTATCCCGGCTGGCTGGCTGAATCCGTCAAGCTGTTGGAGACCTATCCCAATGTGGGAATGGTCACCGCGCGGCCGTTCCGCACCAACCCGGATTTTTATACCGGCACGGCTGCCTGGGGTGACAAAAATGCCTGCCTGAAGCGTGGGCAATTCATTCCCTGGGAAACCTTCCTCGAATTTGACCGTTCCATCGGCCAGACCGATGAAGAGATCAAGAAACACTTTGACTCCAGCGAAGATGTGATGCTGGAATACAACGGCGTGCAAGCTCTGGCCGGGGCGTCACACTGGCAGTTCACCGCCCGTAAAGATGTGCTGGCGAAGTTCCTGCCATTCGACATGGACCGCCCCATGGGGCAAGTCAAACAGTTGGACCAGCGCATGAATGAAGCCGGCTACCTGCGGCTGATGCCTGTCAAACCGTTTGCCATGAACATGTCCAATACCCTGCGCAGTGTTCCGGGGATCGACCCGAAGGGCAGTGACAAAGCCGTGCAGCCCGCGAAGCGCCGCCTGCTGCTGGATCTGCCGCCGGTGAAGAAAGTACTGTTATCGTTATATGATGCCATTTTCCGCTGGTACTATGACCGCCCGGCGGCGAAATAAGGAGACCCGTCCGCATGCCGGATAAGAAAACCGTATTTATCAGCGCCGACCACGGCCTGGCAATTGTGTATTTTTTACAGAGTGATGTCGTTCCGGAATTATTGAAAGCCGGAGCGGAAGTGGTCATCCTCACGGATGACGGTTTGAAAGACCAGATCGAAAAGCGCTTCGGCCAGCCTGGACTGCACGTGGAAGGGCTGCGCATGAAGGAATGCCGGCACTATGCCAAAAAGATCGAACCGTCACGCCAGTGGTGGCTGAATTTCCTGCGCCGGGTGGGCGCGTCCAACCGCATCAATGTGGAAGCCCTCACCAGCCATGTACGCCAGGTGAATGTGGAAGCGTCACGCCGCCGCAAACTGTTGATGGTAGGCATGAAGGCCGCTGTGGGATTGATGCGCCGCTCAAAAGCCGCGCGCCGCTTTGTGTACAAAGCCCAGTTGAAATACAACCCGGAACTATATACCGACCTGTTTGAGAAATACAACCCCGATCTGGTGATCGCCAGCACGCCCGGGTGGCGTCTTGACCGCTTCCTGCTGCGCCAGGCAGCCCAACGCGGGGTGAAAACCGCCGCCGTGGTGGTGGGCTGGGACAACCCGTCCAGCTATAGCCTGCCCGGCGCGCCTGTTGACTGGATCACCTGCTGGTCGGAGATCCAGAAGCAGGAACTGGTTGAGGGCGACGACTGGCTGCCCGAACGCGTCAATGTGGGCGGCATCCCATCCTATGACGGCTACTTCCACAAACAATGGCTGATGAGCCGCGAAGAGTATTTCAAGCTCCACAACCTTGATCCGAACCGCAAGCTGCTTTCGTACGCCAGCAGCTTTATCACCTTCTCACCGAACATCCAGAATATTGAAGCCCTGGCGCGGCTGGTATCGGAAGACAAGCTGGCAGAACCGTCACAATTATTAATCCGCCTGCACCCCAACCATTTCATGGACGAACCGCTGTTCGCCGCGGAACGCGAAAAGGTGCGCGCGATGGTCAAAACCATGCCGCATGTGCACCTGGTGGAACCTGTTCCGCTGGGCGGCGAACTTGGATATTACTCCGGCGAGGATATGCCTGAGAAGACATCGATGATGGCCTATTCAGATGTATTCCTGACGGTGTATTCCACCATGGTGGTGGAGGAAGCCATCCACGGCAAACCGATTGTCGCCGTGTGCATTGACGCCCCCGGCGGATGGAATCAGCCCGGGCGGTTCTCGCTGCCCCTATCACAGATCGGTGAATGGCCGACCCACCAGCGTTTCCGCCAGGCTCATGCCGGCCGGGTAGCCCTGAATGAGATTGAATTGCGCGAGGTGATCAACACCTACCTTCAGAACCCCGATGCTGATAAGTCGGAACGCGAGAAGTTCATCCGCGACGAGGTCACCTTTACGGATGGCACCGCCGGCCTGCGCACCGGTGAATTCCTGGTTTCTCTGCTTGATAAGACAAAACCGGAGGATTTCCGATGAAATTCCTGATCGCGGGTTTTGGTTCGATCGGCCGCCGTCACCTGCGTAACCTGCGCGTGCTGGGCGAGACGGACATCATTTTGCTGCGTTCGCATAAATCCACCCTGCCGGATGACGAGATCACCGGCCTGCCGGTGGAGACCGACATTACCGCCGCGCTGGCTCACAGGCCGGACGCGGTGATCATTTCCAACCCCACCGCGCTGCACCTTGATGTGGCCATTCCGGCGGCAAAAGCCGGCTGCGCCATCCTGATGGAAAAACCGGTGTCCCATTCGCTGGACCGGCTGGATGAATTCAAGCAGGCAGCGAAAGTCGGCGGCGCGGTTGTGCTGCTGGGTTACCAATTCCGCTTCCATCCCGGCCTGAGGCAGGTGAAAACCTGGCTGACGGACGGACTGATCGGCCGGCCTTTATCCTTCCGCGGGCAATGGGGCGAATACCTGCCCAACTGGCACCCGTGGGAAGATTACCGCAAAAGTTATACCTCACGGTCTGACCTGGGCGGTGGGGTGGTGGTCACCCTGAGTCACCCGATTGACTACCTGCGCTGGCTGTTGGGCGACGTGAAAAGCCTGTGGGCTTTCTCCGGCCGCCTGAGCGACCTGGAGATCCAGGTGGAAGATTACGCTGAGATAGGCATGCAGTTCGCCAACGGCGTCACCGGCAGCCTGCATGTGGATTATTACCAGCAGCCGGCTTCGCACACACTGGAGATTACCGGCACGGCGGGGCGCATCACCTGGGATAATGCCGACGGCACATCCCGCCTGTTCCAGGCACAAACCGGCGAATGGCTGGACGTAAAACTTCCCGCGAACTTTGACCGCAATGACCTGTTCATCGCGGAGACGAAGCATTTTTTGGATATTGTGCAAAAAAAGGCCGATCCCGTCTGCTCGCTGGCGGATGGGGAAGCCGCGCTGAAACTATGCCTGGCCGTGCATGAATCCGCGGCCGGCGGGCAATTAGGCCACCTCTAAGAAAACCTGTGGAAAATAAAAAATCGTTCCTCCAAAAATGGTTCCCATACCTCGCGGCAGGTTATTTCATCCTGCTGACGGTCTTTATGACCTGGCCGCTGGTCACCGTGATGGGTGACAAAATGGTTGGCCAGGTGGGTGACAACATCTACTTCGTATGGATGATCGGCTGGTTCAAGAAGGCGCTGTTTGACCTGCGCGTCGACCCGTTCAATGTGTGGTTCCTGAACTACCCCGAAGGGTGGAGCCTCGCCTACACCGAGATCACCCCGGCGCAGTTGATGCTGGCTCTGCCGTTCAGCCTGTTTGCCGGACCGACGTTCGCGTACAATGCGGCGCATATGCTGTCATTTGTGCTCAGCGGGCTGATCATGGCGCTGTGGGTCCGCCGGTTGACGGGATCCCATGGCGCGGCTTTGGTGGCGGGCACGGCGTATGCCTTCCTGCCATTCCACTTCGCGCATTTCCTGATCGGGCATCTGAACCTGTCAGGGTTGCAGTGGTTCCCGCTGTTTTTCTGGGGATTCTTTGACCTGTTACTGGCCTGTCATGCTGACTGCGACAACACCCGTCATGCTGACCGAAGGGAAGCATCCCGCACTGGTAAAGAGGATACTTCAGATGGACAGGATTCGTCCCAAACGGTGAGAGATCCTTCGCTATCGCTCACACCGTCCCGGCGTCCTTCCGGGAGGATGACGGACAATCGTCATGCTGACCGAAGGGAAGCATCCCGCACTGACGGTGAGGATACATCGGATGGACAGGTTACGCCCCTTTCAGTGCGAGATTCTTCGCTGACGCTCACACCGTCCCGGCGTCCTTCCGGGAGAATGACAAGATCGGCCATCCTCAAAACCGGCATCGGCCTTGGTTTGATCGCCCTCACGTCGCAGTATTACCTGTTCATGACCGGCATCAACGCCGCGTTCATCTTCGTCATCTATGTCCTGTTCATCAACCGTCCCATCCTCAAACAGAAATCCTTCTGGATGGGCTGGCTGATTGCCGCGCTGGTTTCACTCCCGCTTATAGCCGCGGCGGTGGCGCCGTATGTCAGTCTGGCGGGGAAGGGCGAGTTGCCTGACCGCGAACTCGGCATTGTGCGCCCGTATTCCGCCGGTCTCACGGATTTCGCGCTGCCCTCCACCGACCATTTCCTGTGGGGCAAATGGGTGGGCGAGCACTTCAACCGCGACATGTGGGTGGAAGGCACGCTGTATGTGGGGCTGGTCAGCGCGGCGCTGGCCGTTTTCGCGTGGATCAACCGCAAGAAGACCAACCGAAGAACTCTGCTGGTCCTTATGCTGGCTGGCGGCGCGCTGGCGCTATTGCTGGCCATGGGTACTGACCTGCACTGGAACGGTGCGCCGGTGGAAATTCCCACCCCCGCGTTTTTACAGGCAAGGTGGGATAAACCCACCATCCCCATTCCCCTACCGGGATGGGTTTTGTTCAAGTATTTCCCTTTCTATGCCAAATTACGCGCCCTTATGCGCTTCGGGATATTTGTGCTGCTGTTCATCTGCGCGGCTGCCGGTTTGGGAACGGCGGAGATCCTGAAACGCCTGTCACCCCGCTGGAAAAACGCGGCGGCAGCCGGCCTGATCGTGCTGGTGCTTTTCGACTTTTTCCCCGGTCCGACCACGGAATTCACCCTGGTGGCGGCTCGCCCCGTGGATACCTGGCTGTCACAACAACCCGGTGACGGCGCTGTCGTCCAGATGCCATTCTCCATCGCCGAAGACCAGGAACACACGTATTACACGCTGGTACACGGCAAACCCTATGTGGGCGGATTCTTCAATGCCTTTCCGCCGGCGCAGTACAAGCGCGTCAAACCGGTATTGATGAACTTCCCCGACAAAGCCAGCGTGGAATTGCTGCGTGAACTTGAGGTGCGCTGGGTATTGGTGGATAAAAGCCAGTATTGCGACTGGAACAAGACGCAGGGAATGATCGAACGCTTCGGTTTTAATTTGGAAGCCGAACCCGGCGGTATGGCGGTTTTTTCCATTCAGGTGGAAAAATGAGCGTAGAAAAATCCGGCGGTGGAAAAATCTCTCCCGAGATAAAAGAACAAAAAAGGACCGCCCTGTACGAAACGTATCCGCTGCTGGGGTTGACTGCCTTCGTAGGCTTCGCGTTAACCCTGTGGAGCACACATCTGGGTCCCGGTGTGGGCGGTGACGCCACCATCTACCTGACTTCCGCGCAAAACCTGGCCAGGGGGATCGGGCTGGGGTTGGTACAGGCAGATGGTTCCTTTCGCCTGCTGCCATATTCCGCGCCGCTGTTTCCGCTGATATTGTCACCCTTCGCGGCGCTGGGCCTTGATTTGACAACCGTGGCGCGCTGGCTGAATATTCTGTTGTTCGCCGGTTTGATCCTGCTGGTTGGAACCACATCACTCAAATTGACCGCCAACAAATGGCCAGGGCTGCTCCCCGCCGCGCTGCTGGCGGTTTCCCCGATCTTGCTGCCTGTTTACTCATGGGCCATGGCGGAACCCGTCACATTGATTCTCGGGTTTGGCGGGCTGGCAATAGTCCTATTAAGCATTGACAAAGAAATTTCGAACCGGCCGGGCTGGCTGGAAGTCAGTGGATTGCTGCTGGGGCTGTCCATTGCGGCACGCTATTCCGCCGCGGCATTCCTGGGAACCGGTCTGCTGTTGTGTCTTCTCCGGTTAAAGCTGCCGTTCTGGAAACGCGTGCTGGCTGCCTTCCGTATGGGAATCATCGGGATCATTCCGATCGCCATCTGGATGGTTGTACAGCTCGGGCAGACGTCTTCCGTCAGCGCGCGTTCAATATTGACCTTCAATGAGATGATTTTCCGGTTCACCATTTTCTGGCCGCAGTTGATTTCCGCCATACTGGTCTGGCTGCTGCCGGCGTCCGCGCAGGGCAGTCCATCCATTCTGGCATATGTGATGGGGCTTCTGCCTGCCGCCGCGCTGATTGTTCTGGGGACGCTTTCGATATGGACAGCTAAGAAAACCCCCGAAGCAGCATTGCATAAATGGATCTCCGCATTGTGGCTGTTTACTGGGATTTATGTGGGTATCCTGCTGCTGGTTTACCTGACCACCTATCCGCCGATCACCATTGACAACCGCATGCTGTCACCGGCGCACACGGCAGTGGTCTGGATCGCGGGGCTGCTGATGGCAAAATTGTTTAATATGGATCTGGTCAAGCCGATGAAGGCCGCCGTTGTTATCATGATGATTGCAGCGGTTGGCTGGTTTGGCCTGCGCACCATCCGTATAGTACGGCAGAACGCGGAAACCGGGTTGGGCTATAACGCCGTCACCTGGCAGCAGTCTCAGCTTATTCCGGCCATCAAAAAATTACCGGAAGGGCAGAAGCTGGTCACCAATGAGACGATGGCTGTGCTCTACCTAACCGGCCGTGTGGCGGAACCGGTGGCGGAAATTTATTACGATAAACCCGTTTATCCTTTCACCCGCTATGGTGACGGACCTGTTGGGAATGATCCGGCGGAAGCGGAATTCAAGCAGGCACACAGCCTGCTGATCGTGTTTGACACGCTGGAAAGCCAGTTTGAATCTATCTACGGGGAAAAGGCTGCCGAACGGACAAAGGTTTTCACGGATGGGTTAAGAGTGGTTGCATTCAGGGATAACGGGGCGATGTATTATTACCCGGCGGATTTTTCGAATCCGTAACAGCGAATATTTTTTCCGGTAAAGTGTGATTTTAATAAAAAATGGGGCGCACACCGTGCGCCCCTACGATTATCTTTGTTTGTTGGAGACTACTTCTTTGCCTTTTTGACAACGGGCAGGATGTTTTTCTTCACATCCTCATCATTGGCCGGCACCGGGATGTTTTCGGCGAAGTACCAGGTCTCTTCATGGACGGTGATCTCGTCGAGGTCGAGGGTCTTGAACTCACCCAGGGTTTCCAGTTCCAGGCATTCCTTGTTGGTCCAGCTTTGCAGGTTGGTACCGAAGTCTACATATTCTGCGGCGGCATTGCGGGTGAAGAGTTTAATGAAGGTGGCATGCGGGAACACACAGGCTGCCCAGCCTTCTTCATTCATCACGGCGATCTTGGTGGGGTTGGCGCCCATCTGCTGGCGCAGCAGGATATAGTCATCGCCCCAGGTGAAGCGCGGGTCGGTCATTTTGGTGTAGGGCCAGATGGCGATGCAGTGTGACGGCAGCAGCAGGCCGGGAGTGAAGTCACGCGGGGCAACAGGCAGAACAGCCACACCGCCGGCAGCCATCACGGATAGCGCCCAGGGGGCGAACTTGATTGGCCACAGGCCTTTGTTCTGGATGATGTTACGTACAACCACCATGGGTTCTTTTTCGTCCATATGAATTTCCATGGATTTCTGCAGGCCGGTGGTGGTTTCCACGGCGGAAGTCAGGATAACGCCGTCTTTGAGTTCCTTTACTTCTACGGGGAAGTTGTCATTGTAGTAGGTGCGTTTGGCCAGTTCGGGGGCCGCCCACAAACGGTGACCGCCGTAGCCAACATATTCTTTCCCGCCCGATGTCCCCATTTCCGCGGGGTTATTGAAGAAGAGGTTTTCTTTCCCTTTGAAACCGCAGGAAACCACGCGCGGACCAACGTCGGTGGTCACAATGATCTGAATGGTTCCATTATCGATCTGAATGCAGTTTTTCCAGCCGCCAAATGCCACTTTTTCAATCTTCATGATTTTTCAAGCCCTCTTCGGAATTAGTCTGAGAATAATCTCCATTATAATTACCTTCGTGTTTTATGCGAACAATTGAGGAAGAGCTTGTCTCAGATTAAGAAGATTTCCGGGAAAATCCCGGTCAAAATACACCCATGGGTTTTCTGGGGAAGCCTGATCGTTATCCTGGCTGCCGGGGTGGGGGCTCTGGTATACGCCACGCCCTACGGCCCGGGTTTGATCAATGATTCTGTTGTATACATCGGCGGAGCGGAGAACATCCTTGCTGGGAATGGGTACAGCCGTACCTCCGGCGGGGGCGAGATCAAGCCGTTGACGGTCAACGTACCGCTGTATTCGTATACGCTGGCTGCCGTGGCCAAAACCGGCACGGACCTGATCAAAGCCGGCTGGCTGATCAGCCTGGCCTGTTTTGTATTGAACGGCTTTCTGGCAGCCTGGCTGACCCTGCGGCTGACCCGGTCGAAGACCTGGGCGGTGTTGGCCGCGTTACTGGTTGCCACTTCGGAGTCAATACTGCGTGCACACACTTTCGCGTTGAGCGAGCCGGAGTTTATCACCCTGATGCTAGCCTCTATGTTACTGATAACATATGGGGTTGAGCGGAAAAACTGGTACTTCCCGGCCGCGGCAGGGGCGCTGGTCAGCCTGGCGTATATGACACGGTACATCGGCCTGTCACTGCTGGCCACGGGAATCGCCGCGTCCTTTGTATTTTCCAAAACCTGGAGGGAACGGCTGGTCAAGATCGGCTGTTTCCTGCCATTCAGTCTGCTGGGTGGCATCTTGTGGTTCGCCCGAAACCTGGCGGTTTCGGGTAACGCAGCCAATCGCAGCCTGCTTTACCACCCGTTGACTACTGACAAATTACAGGAAGGTGCGCAAACACTGACGACCTTCCTGTTTCCCGAACGTTTCAATCTTTATGACAAATTCCCCGCACTATTCAACGGGCTGGCTGTGCTGGTAATCTTTGCGATTGTGGTTCTGGTTTATATGTTCTGGAAGACCGCGGGCAAGGTAACGGAAGCAGATGGCGTGTCGGAACGTCAGATCGCGTTTATCGTGGCCATCCAGACGATCTTCTATTTCGTGGTGCTGCTGCTTTCGTTGACGTTCTTCGACGCCAGCACGGCGTTGGAAAACCGTCAACTGGTGCCTTCATTCATCTGCCTGATTCTGCTGGCTATATACCTGCTATACCTGCTGGAGCAACGCGGGGGATGGCAGGCTTGGCTTGCATTGGGTTTGACCGCTGTCATCCTGCTGGCTGGCGGATATGACGGACGCCGCGCGGTGATAGACCTGCACGCGGACGGGCAGGGGTATGCCAGCGCTTATTACCGCAATTCAGAAACAATCGACGCGTTGAAACGCATGCCGCCGGTGACCATCTGGACGAACCGGGTGCCGGCTGTCAACCTGCTGGCGGAGCGGCCGGCGTACGCGTTATTGGCTCCGATTGACCCCTTGACGCGGCAGAAACGTCCCAATTATGATAGTTCTCTGCAATCCATTCGCCAATCTGTGTTAAGTGGCGATACTATTCTGGTGGTGTTTGAAGCCAAACAGGTGCTGGACGACCCGGTGGAAGGCCGGTGGCTGAAGGAATTGACAAAGGACATCCCGGCCGTGTTTGAATCGGATGACGGGATGATTTTCGCGGCACAAAAATAGACGATCAGGAAAAAATATGAAAACTATTCTCGATAAATTCCGCATGGATGGGCAGGCTGCCGTGGTTACCGGTGGCGCGGGCCTGTTGGGTAAAGAATTCAGCCACACGCTGGCCGAAGCCGGTGCCGGTGTTGTTGTGGCAGACCTTAACGCTGAAGCGGCGGAAGCCGTGGCGGAAGGTATCCGTAAAGACGGTTTCAAAGCCATCGGCGTGGGTGTCAACGTGACGGATGCCGCCTCTGTTCAGCAGCTTGTGGTTTCCACCATCAAGGAATACGGGCGTCTCGACGCTTTAGTTTGCAGCGCGGCCATGGACCCGAAGTTTGACCCGGAGCATGCCGGGCAGAACCGCGGCACCTTCGAAGATTACCCGGTGGAATCATTCCGCCAGGCACTGGATGTCAACCTTACCGGGCTGTTCCTGTGCGCGCAGGCGGCAGTCATCCCCATGTTGAAGCAGGATCACGGCTCGATCATCAATATCTGCTCCACCTACGGTCTGGCCGGCCCCGACCAGCGCATCTACATCAAACCCGGGCAGCCGCAGCAGTACAAACCCGTCTACTATTCCGTGACCAAGTCCGGCGTGCTGGGTCTTACCCGCTACCTGGCCACCTATTATGCCGGCAAGAACATTCGCGCCAACGCGTTGACCCCCGGCGGCATTTTCAACAACCATGACGACCTGTTCGTGCAGAATTATTCAGCGCGCACCGTTCTGGGCCGCATGGCCCGCAAAGATGAAATGAACGGGGCGGTGTTATTCCTGGCATCTGATGCTTCTTCCTATATGACCGGTTCCAATCTGGTGGTCGACGGGGGCTGGACGGCATGGTAAAGAAGCCCGAAGTTTTGGCCATCGTCCCCGCTCGCGGCGGATCGAAGGGAATTCCCCGCAAGAACATCAAGGATTTTGCCGGGTATCCGCTGATCTCGTACAGCATCGCGGCCGGGCTGCACGCGGAAACTGTTACCCGCACTATCCTGTCCACGGATGATGAAGAGATAGCGGCGGTTGCCCGCCAGTGGGGCGCCGAGACACCCTTCCTGCGGCCGGCTGAACTGGCTTCCGACCAGGCGCTTGACCTGCCAGTCTACCAGCATGCCCTTCGCTGGCTGGAGGAAAACGAAGGCTACAAACCGGATGTGGTAGTGCAACTGCGCCCCACGTCACCCGTGCGGCCGGTGAATTGTGTGGATGACGCGGTCAACATGCTGCTGGCCAACCCGGATGCCGACTGTGTGCGCGGTGTAGTGCCCTCCGGGCAGAACCCGCACAAAATGTGGCGGCGTGACGATGCCAACGGGCAGTTGACACCGCTGCTGCAGGTGCCGGGAATAGCCGAGCCGTTCAACGCGCCGCGGCAGATCCTGCCGCCGGTGTACTGGCAGACGGGTCACATTGATGCCATCCGCCCGGATACCATCCTGAAGAAAAACTCCATGACCGGTGACAAGATCCTGGGCATGGTCATTGACCCGCAGTACACCATTGACATCGACACGCCCAAAGATTGGGCCCGCTCTGAATGGCTGGTGTGGCATGGCGGCCTGACATATGTAGACCCGGCCAGGAAACCTCGCCGCGGTATGCCGGAAAAGGTCGACCTGATGGTCTTTGACTTTGACGGCGTGATCACCGACAACCGCGTGTGGGTGGATGAGAACGGTTTTGAGCGTGTGGCAGCCAACCGCAGCGACAGCCTGGGCATCCGTTACCTCACCGAAGCTGGTTTGGAAATGATGATCCTTTCGATGGAAGTCAACAAGGTAGTGGCAGCGCGCGCGAAAAAGATGGGAATCCCCGCGCTGCATGGAATTAATGATAAAGTTACAACTCTGCGGAATTTGCTGAATGAACGCAATATTTCCGCGGAAAATGTGATTTATGTTGGCAACGATACCAACGACCTGGATTGCTTCCGGCTCGTCGGGTACGCGGTTGCCGTTGGCGACGCCCAGCCAGAAGTAAAACGGGCGGCAGATCTTGTCTTATCACAGAATGGCGGCCGTGGCGCCGTGCGCGAGATCTGCGATATCATCTTACAGAAAATAAAACAGTAGAGGCTGAAAATGGCACGAGAGTTGAAAATTGGAAATAAACTGGTCGGCGACGGCCATCCCACCTATGTGATCGCCGAGATCGGCATCAACCACAATGGCAGCCTGGAAAACGCGAAGAAAATGATCGACGCGGCCAAACATGCCGGTGTGGATGCTGTCAAATTCCAGAAACGTACCCCTGAAATTTGCGTCCCCGATAACCAGAAGAACCAGATGCGTGAGACCCCCTGGGGATACATCACCTACCTGGATTACCGGTATAAAGTTGAATTCGGCGAAGCGGAATATGCCGAGATCGACCGCTACTGCCGTGAGGTGGGTATTGACTGGTTCGCTTCCGTCTGGGACGAAGAAGCCGTGAATTTTCTGGAAGCCTTCAACCCGATCTGTTACAAAATTCCGTCCGCTTCATTGACGGATTCCGGCCTATTGAAGAAGATCAAATCCACCGGGCGCGCGGCTATCCTTTCTACGGGTATGTCAACCATGGAACAGATCCGCCACGCGGTGGGACTGATGGATATGGATAAACTGGTTCTCACGCATGCCACCAGCACCTACCCCTGCGAACCCGAAGAACTGAACCTGCGCATGATCGATACCCTGCGCAAAGAATTTGCCTGTCCCATCGGGTACTCCGGCCACGAAGTGGGTCTGATCCCCTCGGTTCTGGCGGCCGGTATGGGCGCCTGCATGGTGGAGCGTCATATCACCCTCGACCGCGCCATGTGGGGTAATGACCAGGCGGCTTCCGTTGAGCCCAGCGGCTTTGAAAGACTGGTAAAATACATCCGCGTTGCCGAACAATCGCTGGGCGACGGTGTCAAGAAAGTTTACGATAGTGAACTGCCATCTTTAAAGAAACTTCGCCGTGTTCAGGAATAAGCGGCTGAAGGATTGCGAGTAAGAAAATGATCCATGGTTTTCATCTTTTCAGTACAGTCTTAGGGAAACCCGCCCTGTATCTTGATCCGGGTTCCGGAAGTTTTATTTTGCAGGTTATCGTGGCGGCTTTATTGGGCGGCGGTTTCGCCATCAAGGCGTACTGGAAGAAGATCAAGGCTTTGTTTGTGAAGACGCCTCCCGGTGAAGAATCGGATGAGGACGAAGAAACTGACGAAGACACAAAATAGCGGTCATTCCAAATTATGACGACATTGAAAACCCAGAAACCACGGCGAACCTCCGGTAAACCGTGGTATTTTCATCCTGTACTGTTCGGGCTGTATCCCATCGTCGCGTTTCTCGCGGCGAATATCAGCCAGATCCGGCCTGAGGCCGCCATCCGTTCGTTTCTGGTCAGCATCCTTTTGATGGCGGTTGTTTACGGATTGGCGTTGCTGCTGATCCGCAGCCGTTCGATTGCTGCCTTGTTCTCGACCTTCATCTTCATTCTTTTCTACTCCTACGGACACGTATACCAGTTGATTGAAGGGAAACTGGTAGGTGGTCTGGATATCGGCCGTCACCGTTTTCTGGGTATCCTGTGGATTGTGTTATTCGCGGTTGGGGCCTGGTTCATCTTCAAAAAAGCCCGAAGAGCAAAAACGTTTAACGGTTTGCTGAACACTGTTTCCATTATCCTGATTGTATTGCCACTGTTCCAGATCGGGCAATTTGAGGTCAAAGCGGCCGGTGTGAAGGAAGGTGGAAACACCGTCAAGGCGGCGGTCACAGCACCTACCGGTAAAAACCTTGACCCGGAAACCCTGCCGGATGTGTATTACATCATCCTTGACGGTTACAGCCGTGACGATATTCTTAAAGAACTCTACGGGTACGACAATTCCGCTTTCTATGCTCAGTTAAAAAAACTGGGTTTTGTGATCCCGGATTGCGCGCAGAGTAATTACGCCCGTACGGCACTGTCCATATCATCCGCGCTGCACATGGACTACATCCAGAACTTCAGCACCCTCTATAAACAGGGTGACCAGTCACTCGATATGCCGGTGTACCTTGATTACATCCGCCACAGCCCGGTGCGCAGTTACCTGGGTGGTCTGGGCTATAAAATGGTGGCATTTGAGACCGGCTACTTCTGGAATGAGATCACCGATGCTGATGTTTACATCATCGCCAATGATAATCCGCTGGAAAAAGTAAAGCAGGGCAAAGATGTGTCTGAGTTTGAGATGATGTACCTGCGCACGACTGCGCTGCGTACCTTTGACGAACTTAAATCGAAATTCACACAGAACCTGGTCCAGAACATCCGCACTCCCGAAGAGAAACACCACGACCAGGTGATTTTCGCGCTGGATCAATTGGAACAGGTGCCCAACCTGCCCGGCAAGAAATTCGTGTACGCCCATATTGTTGCGCCGCATGCCCCGTTCGTGTTCAGCCCCGATGGTCGTTACATTTCCAACGGCGCGGTTGTCCCCGGGTATACAGACGCGGTTTCATACGTCAACTCCCGGGTGATCCCGATTGTCAAATCGATCATCGCCAATTCCAAAGTTCCCCCGGTGATCATCATCCAGGGAGACCACGGATGGGACGCGGATCACCGTATGGAAATATTAAACGCGTATTATCTGCCCGGCGGCGGTTCTCAGAAGATTTACGATACCATCACGCCGGTCAACACGTTCGCGACCGTTTTCAATAAATACTTTGGCGGCGAATTTGATCTGAAAGACGATGTAAGTTACTTCTCGGATGATGACGCGCCATACGCGTTCAAAGAAATCCCGCATACCTGTTCCAGTGGAAATCAACCACCGGCAGGCAAATAAGGGCTATTGTGGACCTTTCATTTGCGCGCAACAAAGAACGGATTCAACGGATCATTGCCCGGCGGTTAAGTGACGCCCGCATCCGGTCTCTGGCCAAAAAAGTGACGGCAGAATCGAAGAAAGCCGGCGACAAGAAGCCGGTCATCCTGTTCAACGCGTCAACGCGTTTGAGCGCATTAAGTTTGAACGCGGCATTTGAACTGCTTACCGGTTGGGCGCTGCAATTAGAAGGTGTTCCAATAGTCCACTTCACCTGCCGGCAGGGGTTGACGCGCTGCGTGCTGGGAACCAAAAAGGATGATCCAGAGCAAAATCCGCCCTGCGCGGAATGCTGCCGTCAATCGGTTGTCAATACGACTGGCGCACCGGTTCGCGCTCTGGTACCACAGGATGACAGCGCGATACGGGGTGAACTCCAAAACCTGAACCTGCATGACCTGTCGCACTTTCAATTTGATGGAGTGCCTCTGGGGAAACTGGTGCTGCCATCCATGCGCTGGGTGCTGCGCCGCCATAAATTGCATGACGATGACGCCACCCGTTTCCTGTTCCACGAATTTCTGGTATCGGCCCACCGGGTTGCCGTTCAGTTTTCTGCGCTGCTGGATGAGGTCAAACCGGGGATGGTGGTGGTATTCAACGGACAATTCTTTCCAGAAGCCACAGCCCGCTGGGCAGCCCACAAACGAGGGCTGACGGTCATCTCGCACGAAGTGGGGCTGATGCCCTTCACCGGGTATTTCACTCCGGGGGAAGCCACAGCCTACCCGATTGATATCCCGAAGGGGTATCAACTTTCAGGCGCGCAAAATGAGAGGTTGGACGCGTACCTGTCAAAACGCTTTAAAGGTGATTTTTCCATGGCCGGCATCCGCTTCTGGTCCGGTATGCAGGAATTGGACGACGCTTTCCTGCAAAAGGCAGCCGGGTTCAGGCAGATCGTCCCCATATTTACCAATGTGATCTTTGATACCAGTCAGGGACATGCCAATGTGCTGTTCAATGATATGTTCACCTGGCTGGATGAATTATTGACCGTTATCAAGCGCCACCCAGAAACACTCTTTGTGATCCGCGCCCATCCGGATGAAAAACGCCCGGGCAAGGAAAGCCGCGAGACGGTGGCGGACTGGGTGCGGAAGAGCGGCAGTGTTGCCCTGGCAAACGTCCACTTTGTGGATGCCGATGAGACCTTCAGCTCGTATGAGTTGATTCGCCGTTCAAAGTTCGTTGTCTTCTATAACTCGACCATCGGGCTGGAAGCCAGCATTATGGGCGCTCCGGTTCTATGCGGCGGAAAAGCCCGATTCACCCAGGTGCCCTCTGTGTATTTCCCGTCATCTGCGCAGGAGTATCTGCACATGATGGAAGAGTTCTTGAAGGTGGAAAAAGTGGAAGCCCTTCCGGAACACCGGCTGAACGCGCGCAAATTCCTGTACTACCAGTTATTCCGCACATCGCTGCCGTTCGAAGGATTTCTGGATGAAGACCGGTTCTGGAAAGGGTATGTCACCCTGAAAGACCTGCGGGTTGACGACCTGCGCCGTGACAGGTCTGCCACTATTGACACCATACTGCATGGTATCCTGGAGGGGGGAGACTTCCTCTTGCCTGAATGAAACCCGCCTGTTCGATCGTCATCCGCGCGTATAACGAAGAGAAGCACATTGGCCGCCTGCTCACCGGCATTTTTCAGCAGACGGTGAAAGATGTGCAGATAGTCCTTGTCGATTCCGGGTCAACGGATGACACGGTCAAGATCGCGTCAGGTTTTCCGGTTGAGGTGGTACACATCAAGCCGGAGGATTTCAGCTTCGGGTACTCGTTGAATCAAGGCATCCGGCATTGTACGGCAGATTTTGTCGTTTTCGCCAGCGCACATGTTTACCCGGTATATCCCGATTGGTTGGAGAAGCTCACTCAACCATTTGACGACGATAAAGTTGCGCTGACCTACGGCAAGCAGCGCGGTATGGAAACCACAAAATTTTCGGAACATATGATTTTCCAGCAATGGTTCCCTGACCATTCTGTAGGACGGCAGGACCATCCATTTTGCAACAACGCCAACGCGGCCATTCGGCGCGAAATATGGGAACAGCACCCGTATGATGAGAATATTCCCGCGCTGGAAGACCTGGCCTGGGCCAACTGGGCGCAGAAACAGGGATATAAGATCGTTTATGCCGGGGAAGCGGAAATAATTCACGTTCATAATGAGACCTGGTCCGGGGTGTTCAACCGTTACCGCCGTGAAGGTATGGCATTCAAGCGGATTTACCCGCAGGAGAAATTCAGCCTGTGGGACCTGGCGCGTTTGTTTGTGGTGAATTCCGTCAATGATATGAAGCAGATTGGGAAGGTGACATACCGGATGTATGATGCCCCTACGTCCCCTTCGACAAGCTCAGGGACCGGAGAAAAGGCAGGCACCCCTTTGACAGGCTCTCCTTCGACAGGCTCAGGGGGCGGAATGAGTAGAAGCTGGGCGCGGACGGCCTATGAGATCATCCGGTTCCGCTGGGCGCAATTTCGCGGCACGTTCCTGGGGTACAGGCAATCTTCCGCTATGCTATCCTGGAAGCTGCGCCAGACATTTTATTATCCGAAGCAATCTGCCGTTCAGGGTGAAGTAAAATCACGCAATGTGGAACCCATTTATTATTCTGAAACAACCGGTTCACACCACTCAGGGAGGTCTGAATGAGTCTTGATCGTATCGTCGCGTTGGTACCCATGCGGCACCATTCCCAACGGGTGCCGGGCAAGAATTACCGTCCCATTGCCGGAAAGCCGCTGTTCCACCATATTGTGGATACCCTGCTGCAGGTTCCGGAGATCAGCAAGATCGTGATTGATACTGACAGCCCGGATATCCGTGAACAGGTAGCCGCGAAATACCCCACCGTTGACGTGCTCGAACGCCCGGAACACCTGCGGGCCGATGACATTCCGATGAACGAGATTTTGATGTATGACACGTCAAAATACCCGGCGGACCTGTACCTTCAAACCCACAGCACCAATCCGTTGTTGACAGCCGATTCGCTGCGCAAAGCCGTGCGGTTCATGCAATCCAATTACCCGGCTTAT
>CAYOKC010000080.1:0-5526 GCA_964404415.1 uncultured Leptolinea sp.
CAAGACGACGGGCAGCAACACGAAGAGGAACTCGTAGGAGTTAAACAGCATGGTCCCGTCACACTCCGGCCAATCGTTCCCGCTCCGCCCGCTGCTCCTCCATCAGCAGACGCACCAACGCCGAAGCGGAACCCACCAGCAACATCATCGGGGGATGCCACGGCAACGGGCTGAACGACCCGCCCAATAACGAACCAGGGCTGATCCCAAAGACTCTGGAACCGCTGCTCAAGAAACGCATCGCCATCAAACACCGTCTGGTGGAAACCCCGCCATGGGACCCGCGCGTGAAACGTGACAAAGCCTGCTCGCTGGCGCACAAGTGGCTGCTGGTCACCTGCTTCGGCTACCTGGGTTACAAGAACGCGCGCTTCGGGCGGATCGAATCGCACGAGGCCGTCACCTCGAACGGGCGCGAGGCGCTGCTGCGCGCCAAGGAAGCCGCCGAGGATGCCGGCTTCAATATATTGCAAATGTATGTTGACGGCCTGTGGGTGCAAAAACCCGGCGCCACCAGCCCGCGCGATTATGACGCCGTGCTCGATGAGATCGCGCAGCGCACCGGGTTATCGATCGCGCTGGATGGCATCTACCGCTGGGTGGCTTTCCTGCCGGCGCGGCGGGATAAGCGCATGCCGGTGCCCAACCGCTACTTCGGCGTGTTCCAGGACGGCAGCATCAAAATACGCGGCATCGAAGCCCGCCGTCACGATACCCCGCGCTTCATCTCAGATACCCAGATGGAAGTGCTCGAATGGCTGGCACAGGCCCCCAGTGTAGACGAACTGCCGCAATACATGCCCGGAGCGATCGAACTGCTTCGCCGCCGCTTGCATGCCCTGCGCGGCGGCCGTGTGCCGCTGGACCAGTTGGTTCTCGGCCAGCGCCTCAGCCGCGAGCTGGACCTGTATATCACCCCGTCACCGGCGGCGCGGGCCGCGCTGCAGTTACGGCAGATCGGCAAGAACCTCGGCCCGGGGCAGAAGGTGCGCTATCTGCTGGTGCGCAGCACGGATGGCGTCCACGCGTGGGACCTGCCCCACAAACCCGATCCGCGCCTGATCGATCATGCCGCCTACCGGGTACTGTACCTGCGCGCCGTGCGCACCATCCTGCAGCCGTTCGGCATCCAGCCGGAAGATGTGGCCGATATTCTGGATAGGGCTGCCACCCAACCTGAGCTTGACCTGCGCGTGCACGTGGAAACCCGCATTCCCCACCCGGCGGGCGGGACTATTTTTGACTGGCGCCAGCAGCAATCCAGTTACTCCTTCCATCTATAACAGGCTTTGCCTAAATTCATTGATCACAGAAAGGTATTTTCACATGAACACCATACTTATTTCAATTGCCATTGGTATCGCCGCGGGGCTGCTTGATATTCTGCCCATGGTCCTGCAGAAGCAGGAAAAGAGCGCCATCATTTCGGCGTTCCTGCAGTACTTCTTTGTGGCGATCATCATTGTCAACATCAATCTGTTCAACCTGCACTGGTGGCTGCAGGGCGGGTTGATCGCGCTGGCACTTGCACTGCCGGTGGTGGTGATAGTAGCGGAAAAAGACAAAAAAGCCGCGCCCATTATCTGCGGAAACGCTATTATATTGGGCACCCTTATCAGCCTGGCGGGGAAGTTGTTACTGTAGAATTTTTGATGATCAGTGCCTGATATAAACAGGCAGGTGGAAAGTCCGATCCCATCCAGACCTTACACCACGCGGCTATCCCCGGTTTTCAGGAAAACAGAACCTCGAGAACCGGGGATAGTTTTCTTTAATCCGAGCACCAGGTATCCGTCAATCCCGATTATCGAATTGACCGTCGGAAACCGTGATCATTTTTAACCAATTTGCCACCACGCATGGACTTTATAGTTTTGATAGTCTGTATCGTCATCAAATCAGCTAAAATAAGGGAGAACTTTTTTCATTACTTTTATAAACTTCTAAAAAAAGTGACTAATGTCATGCCCTTATATGACATTAACGCCTATTGACTTTCGATTAAATTGCGCTATCATATTGATAATTAGTTTGGATGTCATACAAACTAATTATCAGCTCCAACACAGTATCCATATCATTTTTCCGGCAACTAAATATCCTCCCGCTTTGGTGAAATGCACCCTTACATTTCGTTTCGCAGCAATTCCAGCTTCTCGCCGAATGTCTGGATTTTTTAGCCTGTAAGGGACAATCTATTTTCATCGCGATCGTGCGTTTCAAACCAGAACGGGAGATGTTTGCCAGGAATCACTTTGGAAGGAGGAGAAGAAGAGAAAAGCCTTAGACTGTAGCATACGTAATTGCATTGAAAAGATCTTTCTAACTTCTTGAAAGGGCAAAAAAGAAATGTCCAAGTCATATCGCTCCATTTTTGCAGTATTGTCGTTACTTGTCATTGCCAGCATGCTGGCCGCCTGCGCTGGAACCACCCCCACCGCTGCTCCCGCTGCCGTTGAACCCGCCGCCGCCGAACCCACCAAAGCCGAAGCCGCTGCTCCTGCCGCTGCCGAAGGCAAAGTGAAAATCGGTCTTTCCTTCTCAGATTTCGCTACCGAACGCTGGAAGAACGAAGACGCCCTGCTCCACAAACTGTTGGAAGCCAAGGGTTATGAGGTTATCACCTCCGAAGCCAACCACGATACCAAACTGCAGAACGACCAGATCGACAACATGGTCTCCCAGGGTATCAAAGGTTTGATCGTTGTTGCTGAAGACGGCGACTCCGCCGCCACCGCTGTTGACAATGCCGCCAAAGCCGGTGTCAAAGTCCTCGCCTACGACCGCCTGGTCAAATCCCCCAGCATCGCTGCTTACCTGTCCTTCAACAACATCGCTGTTGGTAACGGTCAGGCCGAAGGTGTCTTGAAAGCCCTCGATATCGAAGGCGGCAAGTGGACCAAAGAAAATCCTGCCAAAGTCGTTCTCCTCGGCGGTTCCCCCACCGATAACAACGCCATCCTGTTCCGCAAAGGCCAGACCGACGTCCTGCAGAAATACATCGACTCCGGTGTTATCACCATTGTTGCCGACCAGTGGGTTGACAACTGGGATGCTGCCAAAGCCAATTCCCTGATGGAAAACATCATCACCGCCCAGGAAGGCAAGATCGACGCTGTTGTTGCCTCCAATGACGGAACCGCCCTCGGCGCCCTCCAGGCTCTCAAAGGCCAGAAACTCTCTGTTCCGATCTCCGGACAGGATGCCACCGCTGATGGTTGTAACTCCATCGTCAAAGGCGAACTGACTGTCTCCATCTACAAAGACATCCGCAAACTGTCTCCTATGGCTGCTGATGCCATCGATGCCCTGATCAACGGCAAAGACATCGAAGGTCTGAAGAACTACACCATGGCTGAACTGACCAACGTTGCCGACGCCAAGGGCGAAGTTCCTTGTATCTTCCTCCCCGTTGTCCAGATCACCAAAGACAATGTCTTCGAAGAAATCGTGAAGAGCGAATTCCAGTCTTACGATGATGTCTATCGTGACATCCCCGAAGCTGATCGCCCCTCTAAAGACGGCGCCGCTCCTGCCGCTGCCGCTCCTGCCGCTTCCGGTGAAAAAATCAAAATCGGTCTTTCCTTCTCAGATTTCGCTACCGAACGCTGGAAGAACGAAGACGCCCTGCTCCACAAACTGTTGGAAGCCAAGGGTTATGAGGTTATCACCTCCGAAGCCAACCACGATACCAAACTGCAGAACGACCAGATCGACAACATGGTCTCCCAGGGTATCAAAGGTTTGATCGTTGTTGCTGAAGACGGCGACTCCGCCGCCACCGCTGTTGACAATGCCGCCAAAGCCGGTGTCAAAGTCCTCGCCTACGACCGCCTGGTCAAATCCCCCAGCATCGCTGCTTACCTGTCCTTCAACAACATCGCTGTTGGTAACGGTCAGGCCGAAGGTGTCTTGAAAGCCCTCGATATCGAAGGCGGCAAGTGGACCAAAGAAAATCCTGCCAAAGTCGTTCTCCTCGGCGGTTCCCCCACCGATAACAACGCCATCCTGTTCCGCAAAGGCCAGACCGACGTCCTGCAGAAATACATCGACTCCGGTGTTATCACCATTGTTGCCGACCAGTGGGTTGACAACTGGGATGCTGCCAAAGCCAATTCCCTGATGGAAAACATCATCACCGCCCAGGAAGGCAAGATCGACGCTGTTGTTGCCTCCAATGACGGAACCGCCCTCGGCGCCCTCCAGGCTCTCAAAGGCCAGAAACTCTCTGTTCCGATCTCCGGACAGGATGCCACCGCTGATGGTTGTAACTCCATCGTCAAAGGCGAACTGACTGTCTCCATCTACAAAGACATCCGCAAACTGTCTCCTATGGCTGCTGATGCCATCGATGCCCTGATCAACGGCAAAGACATCGAAGGTCTGAAGAACTACACCATGGCTGAACTGACCAACGTTGCCGACGCCAAGGGCGAAGTTCCTTGTATCTTCCTCCCTGTTGTCCAGATCACCAAAGACAATGTCCACGAAGAAATCGTGAAGAGCGAATTCCAGTCTTACGATGATGTCTATCGCGACATCCCCGAAGCTGATCGCCCCGCGAAATAAGTAAGCTTTCTTCTTCATTTCAGTCGGCTCCCCGGGTTCGGGGAGCCGACGAATAAAATGCAAAAGTATCAGCAATGTAGAAACGTAATTTTGTTTTAGAGGAGCAGGCTGTGAGTGAAGAAATTATCCTCGACGTTCAAAATGTAACAAAGCAATTCCCCGGGATCACCGCCCTCAGTAACGTCAATATCCCGTTCAAACGGGGCGAAATCCACGGCCTTTGCGGTGAGAATGGCGCGGGAAAATCCACATTAATGAAAATCCTCGCCGGTGTGTATCCGTACGGCACCTATGATGGCGTTGTGCTTTACGAAGGCCGGGAATTAAAACTGACCAGTAACTCCATCAAAGAAGCACGAAAAGAAGGTATTGCCATCGTTTTCCAGGAGCTTACACTTGTTCCTGATATGACGGTTGGCGAGAATATTTTCCTTGGCAAAGAAATTACAGAAAACGGCGTGATCAACTGGGATAAAACCTACGCGGAATGCCGGAAAATTCTTGAACACTACAAACTGGATGTCAATCCGCACGATGTTATCAAACATCTGGGTGTTGGCAAAATGCAGATGGTTGAAATCGCCAAAGCTCTGTCAGAAAACGCCAAAGTGCTCATTCTCGACGAACCTACCAGCGCATTAACCGAAGCTGAAATTGATAAATTGATGGAAATCCTCGAATCGCTGCAGGAGAAGGGGATCACGTGTATTTATATCTCCCATAAACTGGAAGAATTCTTCCGGATCACCGATTCGATCACCATTTTACGTGATGGGAAACACGTTGTTACGGCACCCACCAAAGAACTGAGCCTGGAAAAACTGGTCAGCTATATGGTAGGCCGTGAAATGAAAGAACGCTTCCCGCACAGCACCCGCAAACCAAACGGCGTTCTCTTTGAAGTGAAAGACCTTCATGCCGTCGATCCGGAAGAACCATCCCGCGAGATATTGAAAG
>CAYOKC010000080.1:5536-17308 GCA_964404415.1 uncultured Leptolinea sp.
TCAGGAAAGGCGAGATCCTCGGAATCGCTGGACTGATGGGTTCCGGTCGGACCGAACTCGTCACCACGATATTTGGCGAGATGGGCAAAGTCACCAAAGGGCAGATGATCCTTGATGGTAAAGAGGTCAAGATCTCCAGCGCGAAAGACGCCATGGAAAAAGGTATCAGCCTTGTTCCGGAAGACCGGAAAAAGCAGGGGTTGGTTCTCATGCAGACCATTCTGAACAACCTTTCCCTCCCCAACCTGTATACCTTCTCCAAACCCTGGCGCATTAACAAAAATCAGGAAATGAAATCCAGCCTCCAGCAGGTGAAAAACCTGGCCATCAAGATCAGCAACATTGACAATTCGGTCGATTCCCTCTCCGGCGGCAACCAACAGAAGGTTGTCATTGGAAAATGGTTGATGACCATTCCCAAGATCCTTATCATGGATGACCCGACTCGCGGTGTGGATGTGGGCGCCAAATATGAGATCTACAAACTGATGAATGAACTGGCCGAAAAAGGTGTTTCCATTATCATGATCTCCTCCGAGTTGGAGGAAGTACTCGGTATGAGTGACCGGGTTATGGTGATGCATGAAGGCCGTTCCAATGGTACGTTGAACATCGCTGAGGCAACTCAGGAAAAGATCATGGCGCTTGCCACCGGCATCGCTTAAATGAAACAAAATCTCCATTCATAAGGTGTCGATATGGAATCAACTCTCGCTTCAAGCAAAGGTAATTCAAACGCGGTCGGTAAGTGGTTTCGCCGTAACCTGCAAACGTCCATGATCATAATTATGATGATTGTGATCTGGATTTTCTTCTCCATCCTCACAAAGGGCGCGTTCATCAAGGCGCAAAACGTTTCCAACCTGTTCCGCCAGATGACGGTAACGTCCATCCTCGCGGTTGGCATGGTTCTGGTGATCGTCACCGGCGGCATCGACCTCGCGGTCGGTAAATTTGCCGGTTTCGTTTCGGTCATCGTAGCCTACCTTCAGGCCTTCGTCTGGTACAAACTGATCCCCGATCAGCCTTTCCTGGCTGCCACACTGTCTGTAATCGCCGGTCTGGCTGTGGGTGTTCTTGTGGGTATGCTCGAAGGATATATTGTTTCATACCTTGGCGTGCCTGCCTTCATCACCACACTGGGTTTTCAATGGATCTGGAACGGCGCCATCCTCCTGGTCACAGGCGGTAGAACCATTCCAGCCAACCAGCCTTTCTTCTCCTACATCGCGCAGGGTTACCTCCCTCCCTGGTTGGGTTGGGCTGTTGCCGCGCTCACTGTGGTGGGGATTTTCTACTCAATGTTCAATGCGCGGGCACAGAAAAAGCGCTACGGCTTTACCACCAGTAAATTAAGCCTTGATCTGGCAAAATCCATCGCGCTCTCCCTGGTCATTGTTATCTACGTCTTCATGGTCAACAGATACAACGGCGTTCAGGTTCCTGTCTTGATCATGGTAGTTGTAGCCTTCATCATGGCGTACCTGGGAACCAACACTCCATTTGGCCGCCATGCGTACGCTCTCGGCGGCAATATGGAAGCAGCCCGCCTATCCGGTATCAACATCAAGAAGAATGTATTCCTCATCTTCGTCCTCATGGGCCTGCTCTGCGGTGTTGCCGGTATCATTCTGGCCTCTTATGTAGGTTACGGTACGATCTCGGCCGGCGGCGGTTATGAATTGGATGCCATCGCCAGCTGTATCCTCGGCGGCACGTCTCCTCTGGGCGGCAGCGGCACCGTTTTCGGCGCGTTGATTGGTTCCCTGATCATGGCCAGCCTCACCAACGGTTTGCAGTTGCTGAACGTTACCCCGGCCTGGCAGTACATGGTTAAAGGCGCGATCCTTGTGGGCGCCGTTTACATTGACGTGTACTTCAAGAAGAACCGGTAATTCACACTACCCTTCCAAGCTGAGTTTTTCATGGTAACAACCGCTGATCAAAACCTGGTTCGCAAATTCAATACGGCTGTCGTGCTGAACACCATCCGCCACCACGCGCCCCTTTCGCGCGCCGAAGTGGCCAAACATACCGGCCTCAACCGTTCCACAGTGTCACAGATCATCAACACACTGCTGGACCGGAAGCTGGTACAGGAAACTATCCTTCAGTCAGACAGAGTTGGCCGCCCGGGGTTGCTTCTTGAACTGAACCCGGCCGGTGGATTTGCCATCGGGTTGGAAATCGGCGTGAACTACATCACACTTGTAATGACCGATTTTCTCGCCAATGTATTGTGGCGTGAAAGACGGAAACTCGAACCAAACATTAACATCGACCAGATCCTGGAAACTGCCTACAAAATGACAGAAGCCTCGATCAAAAAAGGTTACGCGCTCAACCTCACGCCATTAGGTATCGGATTGGGAGTTCCAGGTCTGGTCGACCTTCAACACGGGGAATTGAAATTTGCCCCCAACCTGGGATGGACGAATATCCCTATCTCATCCCTCTGGTCAAAGCATTTCAACCTTCCCATCTTTGTAGACAACGAAGCAAAAGCCGCCGCACTGGGTGAATACTATTTTGGTGCCGCCCGTGGAGAGCAAAATTTCATATTCCTAACCGGCGGTGTTGGGCTTGGCGCCGGTATCATGATCGATGGTCAATTATTCCGCGGCAGCCACGGTTTCGCCTCGGAAGTCGGCCACATGATCATGGATCCGAATGGAGAGCAATGCGGCTGCGGGAAATTCGGATGTTGGGAAACCCAGGTCAGCCCGCGCGCGGTCATTCGCCGTTTCCGCGAATCATTGCGCCAGGGCTTGCCCAGTATGGTCATGCAGTCAGCGGACAATGATCTGGACAATATCATGTTTGAAACCATCGCCAATGCCGCCCGGCAGGGTGACCATGCCGCAACAGCCGCCATCCAGGAAGTAGGTGAACATCTTGGGTTCGGGATCGCCAATCTTGTAAACGTTTTCAATCCCGATCTGGTGATCCTGGGCGGTGAATTGAACTACGCGGGCGACCTGTTACTACCGGTTGTGCGCAAAATAGTGAATAACAATGCATTAGAACTGGAATGCCAGAATCTGATCATTGCCGCTTCCGCTCACGGTCAAGACGCCTGCGTTATGGGCGCCATTGCCCTGGTGCTGGATGATATTCTACACGAACCAAATTTTAATTAATAGAGAGGATTACCATGTCATTCGATTTAACCCCCAAACCGGAACATAAATTTACCTTCGGCCTCTGGACCGTTGGCAGCACAGGCACTGACCAGTTCGCCACAACCTTCCCCATTCGCGCGGGAAAATCACCGGCTGACCTCGTTCGCCTGCTGGGCGAAGTTGGCGCTTATGGTGTCAACTTCCACGATAACGACCTGATCCCGCTGGATGCCACCCCCGCGGAAGCCGAAGCCATCAAGAAAGATTTCAAAGCCGCTTTGAAAGAGACCGGTGTCGTCGTCCCCATGGCCACCACCAACCTCTTCAGCGCCCAGATCTTCAAAGATGGTGCCTTCACCTCCAATGACGCCAAAGTCCGCGCGTACGCCCTGCAGAAAGCCATGCGCGGTATGGATCTCGGCGCTGAATTCGGCGCCAAAGTGTATGTCTTCTGGGGCGGTCGCGAAGGCGCTGAAACAGACGTTGCCAAGAATCCCCTGGAAGGCCTCAAACACTTCCGCGAAGCGTTGAACTTCCTCTGCGAATACAACAACAGCCAGGGCTACGGTTATAAATTTGCCCTCGAAGCCAAACCCAACGAACCCCGCGGTGACATCTACCTGCCCACCACCGGCGCCATGCTTGGTTTCATCGAAACCCTTGACCATCCGGAAATGGTTGGTGTGAACCCTGAAATGGCCCACGAACACATGGCCGGCCTGAACTTCATGCACGCTATTGCCCAGGCCTGGGATGCCGGCAAACTCTTCCATATCGACCTGAATGACCAGAACTATGCCCGGTTTGATCAGGACTGGCGGTTCGGCCAGCAGAGCTGGAAACAGTCCTTCTTCCTTGTCAAATTCCTGGAAGATGTTGGTTACACCGGCAGCCGCCACTTCGATGCCCATGCCTTCCGCACCGAAGATTACGAAGGTGTCAAAGAATTCGCCCGCGGCTGTATGCGCACCTACCTCATCTTCAAAGAAAAAGCCCGCCAGTTCAATGCTGACAAAGAACTCCAGGCCCTTATCGCGGAATCTCAGGCGGAAGATAAATCCATGGATAAATTCTCCGGCAAATTCTCCGCTGAGAAAGCCGCTGAACTGAAAGCCTTCACCTTCGACCGCAACGCGATCGCTGCCCGCGGCCTGCGGTACGAGAAAATGGATCAGATGCTGACCGACTTGATGATGGGTCTGCGCTAATCCAATGCGTGTGGGGGAAGCCTTTACCGGCTTCCCTGAACATAGACGCGGTTCAAACCTGCGTTTATTCTCATAGAAACCACCCCTTGAACAACAGGTGGTCCGACCAAACAGGGTGTCTGCAAAGACACTCTGTTTGGTTAATACGTACAAATGGGGATGATCAAATGTTGGCAGGATTTTCGGCTAACAATTCAACAGCATCGTGTATGAAATCACACAGGCGCTGATGGTTGTCAGAGTGCATATCCTGAAGATAGTATTCGTATTTACTGATGTTTTGAATCATTTCGGTGCAAATGGTATCGTCAACCAGCCCCAGAAAAGCCACTCCGACCGCGAATCCAAAGAATGTGGTCAAACCCATATGTCCCGGTAAACCAATATGACCTAATTGGTATATCAATGATTCTGATTTCTTTGTTATTGGCAGCTGCGACAGAGTGATCAGTAAAATTGTTACGTTTCGGGTTACATGGATCAACGGTGAAGTATTTTCTGAATACAAGCCAATAAGTTTTAACGCGAGTTCTTTATTAGCAACTGGATCTTTTTTCCGAAGAGTATCAAGGATCGAATTTTTATCCTGCCGCCAGAATTCCAACTCTGACGGGACTACCGCCAACCGTTGTGTCTGTTCAAATGCCTGGCGTGTCGGGTAGAAAAGAACAGACGGCCGGCCGGGACCCTTTTGACGGCCTGTGGAAATAAACTCCGCCTTCACGTATCCATTCATTTCCAGAAGCCGCAACATTTCGTATACAGACACATTTCCGATCTTTAGCCGCTCAGCCACAAACTTATAGTGAATGGGTTGATTCATTTCACGGTATAGATCGAGAAATTGGATCAGGAATTGCTGCTGACGCCGGGTAAGTTTTTTCTCCATACAAATTACGACCAACTTTCGCGATCAATTTGCCCTCTTAGATTACATTATACAAATTTTTCGATGGTACCATATGGGATTATGTCATCATTCTTATTAAAATTTTTGTGTATATGGTATGGTTTTTTCTCCATATTTTTATTTATCCTATTCGGGGTTGATAAAGCGCAGGCAAGAATTAATGGCCGCCGGATACCGGAAAAAACTCTGCATCTTCTCTCCATTGCCGGTGGCTTTTTAGGTGGCTTCTTGGGAATGCGCTTTTTTCACCACAAAACTCGGAAACCAATTTTTTTAATACTCATAGCCAGCAGTTTTCTGCTTCACGCAATAATTTTATTAATTCTCTGGTTTTAATAACCTCGTAATTATCGGGGGTTCACCCGAAATGCCGTTCTGTTTTACGATTCCCGGTTTCGTAAACAGCCTTTTCGCGATTTCTGGAATTTGCAGCATGAAATAATAAAATTAACACCAAACATTAACACCATCATAAAACCATTTTAAGACCGGTTGGTTAAAATGCTGTTTATATGGACGAAATTATTGTTTGTGAAATGGATGGTGACACAAAGCTTTCGCATGTTACGCTGGCGAAACTGCCTTTTTCAAACGATACAGTCAAATTCTCATCCACTTTGCAGGAAACAACTCAGCTCTTTAAACAATATCCCTCCCTTCCTGGCGTGATCGTGCTGGATGGCGAAGAATGTATCGGGATGATCACCCGTGAGAAGTGTTTTGAAACCCTGGGCCGTCCATTTGGTGTGGAATTGTATTTAAAACGCCCGCTGCTTGAATTTATAAAGTCTGTTGACATAAACGCATTGATCTTGCCAGAAAAAACTCCCATTCGCGAAGCAGTGAACAAGGCATTGATACGTGAACCGGCCAACCTGTATGACCCCATTGTTGTAGCGTTATCTCGGAAAAGAGAATACAGGCTGGTTGACATGCGCACGCTATTAAAAGCACAGAGTGACCTGTTATCCAACCTGGTAGTGGAAGTTGAAAGATTATCGATTCTTGATCCATTGACAGGTCTGTTGAATCGCAGGGGGTTCTTTTCACAGGCTCTCAAGTGTGTGGAACAGGCGCGCAACGAACAATCGGATATCGCCGTTATGCTGATCGATATTGATCATTTCAAAAGCGTCAATGATATTTACGGGCATCAAATCGGGGATATCGTCTTACAGAGTGTTGCTGTTGAATTTATGCGTACGATACGTGAAACCGATATTACCGGCCGGTACGGTGGAGAAGAATTCATTGGCATCCTATCAAATGTTTCTGAGGAAGAAGCGTTTTTAATAGCCGAAAGGTTCCGGAGCAGAGTCGAATCGCTTGTTGTTCAAACCGATTTCTATAATATTTCCATTTCCGTCAGTATCGGTGTTTGCCATATCAATTCAAAAGCTGCCGGCATGGAAAGCCTCTTTTCGCGAGCTGACAAGGCACTGTACGAAGCCAAAGTAAGCGGCCGGAACAAAGTAATAATCTGGAAAAATTCTTCTCCGTACTCCCATCAGTGTCCAGCCACCTCATTGCGGCCTGACGTACCGGATTCGTCTTCGGAAAACCTCGTGAATGTCTATGATGACACCGTTGAAAGCTGGGTCAGGGCGTTGGAATTGCGTGACCATGAAACAAAAGGGCATACGGAACGGGTGGTTACACTTTCAGTTCGCATGGCTGACCTCTTAGGTTTGACCCATGAACAATGCGAAGATATCCGTCGCGGCGCCCTGTTACATGATATTGGAAAGATCGCAATCCCGGATTCCATCTTATTCAAACCGGGAAAACTGGACCCCCACGAATGGGACATTATGAAACAGCATCCGGTTTACGCGTTTGATTTTATTGCTCCCATAAAAATGTTATCGCGGTTGCTGGATATACCCTATTGTCATCATGAGCACTGGGATGGTTCGGGGTATCCGCGTGGAATTTCTGGCACGAATATCCCGCTAGCAGCCAGGATATTCACTTTGGTGGATGTCTGGGACGCGCTGACTTCTGACCGCTGTTACCGCCCTGCCTGGCCGAAGAAAAAGGCGCTTGAATATATTCAGGATCAAAGCGGAAAAATGTTTGATCCTGATCTTGTTCCATTATTCCTGGGGATTGTACAGCAAGATGTACTCAACGGGGCATCATGCCTGGTGACAGCGAGCGCAGCGGAGTAGCAGTAACAAAAGTTCTCCCCCACGTTTTCCCACCGGTTTATTCCCAGTTCCAGCTATTCATTTCAGGCAAAAAGCGGTACGCGGTCAGGTCCAACTGGATGGGCGTAACCGACACATAGCCGCTCTCCAGGGCTTCCGCATCGTTACCCGGTTCAGCCTGGGCAGTGGGCACATCACCGATCGCCCAGTAATAAGGTTTCCCGCGTGGATCCACCCGTTTATCCAGCCTGTCATGGTATTCACGGTTACCCTGCCGTGTGATTCGTATACCCTTGATCTGCTCTTCCGCGATATACGGCACGTTGACATTCAACAACAGTCCTTTGGGCAAACCAGTTTTCATCATTGTTCTAGTGATCATAAGCGCGGTGTTTGCCGCGGCGATGTAATCCACCACTCCCAGGTGGTTATCCGGCGAATCGACCGATACAGCCACGGCGGGTAGCCCGCCAATCACCGCTTCCATGGCGGCCGTCACCGTGCCTGAATAGGTAACATCGTCACCAATATTGGCATAAGGATTAATGCCGGAAACAACAAGATCCACAGGTTTTGACAGAAAGCCGCACAGGGCAAGGGCCACGCAATCTGAAGGCGCGCCATCGCACGCCCACGCGGTTGATTCATCCGCCAGTATTACTTCACGAACGCGTAAAGGCCTGTCAAGTGTACGAACATGGCCGGATGCAGACCAGTTCCGGTCTGGAGCCAGAATACTGACATCGCCCAATGACCGCATAGCAGCAGCCAGGGCCAGCAATCCGGGAGCAACAACACCATCGTCGTTTGTTACAACTATGTGCATTTTCTTTCCTTTTTTGATCATGGTATCGCTCCAGGATTAATTTTCCGTTCAGATTATGTTCTTATCAGGTTATTAAATTGTTAAGATTCGCAACCAACGGGCTGGCAACGGGTTTTGTCTGGTGTATTGACGTAAATTCTCTGAGTGGTATAACTACTCTGATAAATTACACAGTTTCTTATTATCTTTTGTTGTTTACCGGTGAAACACAATCGCAATCAATCCATTCCGGATTTTCGATGTACACGAAAATCCAGGCCTGTTTGCCTGGGTATCCGATATCTGTCGATCTCAAATACAGGAGAAGTGTTGTATGGATAACGAAGTTGTTGAAAAACCGGCAGTCAACCGCGCCAAATTTGCCACAGGTTTGGGCGTGCTGGCTGCCACCCTCGGTTCTGCTGTCGGGTTGGGAAATATCTGGAAGTTCCCGTACCTTGCCGGCAGCAATGGAGGCGCTGCTTTTCTGCTGGTTTATATCGTCTGCATGCTGCTTATCGGTATCCCGGTCATGATCTCCGAGCTGACCCTTGGCCGTGTTGCCCGCAGCAACGCAATCGCCACCATGCAGAAACTGGCCCCCAAAGGCCAGCCGTGGTGGTTGATAGGGGCCGCCGGTGTGTTGGCCGCCTTCCTGATCATGGCCTTTTATTCCGAGGTTGCCGCCTGGGTCTTCGCGTACATCATCAAAGCCATCCAGGGTGGAATTCTTTCCACTGATCCCGAGGTGACCAAATCCGCGTTCAATGGGCTTGTCACCGATCCGACCCAATCTTTGATCTGGCAGTGGATTGACCTGGCCATAGTCGGTTTCATCATCCTTCTGGGTGTGAACAAAGGTATTGAAGGCGCCACCAAAAAGTTGATGCCGGTTTTACTGGTACTTTTGATCGTTGTGGGCATCCGCAGCATCACTCTGCCCGGCGCCGGTGAAGGCCTTGCCTTCCTCTTCCAGCCTGATTTCACCAAATTGACCGCTGCCAGTTTCCTCATCGCCATGGGATTGGCATTCTTCAAGCTGTCTGTCGGTATGGGCACCATGATCACCTACGGCAGCTACTTCCGTGACGACCAGGATATTCCCTCTACAGCTTTCCGTGTGGCGTTCTCTGACCTGGCGGTTTCATTGCTTGCCGGTATCGCCATCTTCCCGGCTGTATTCGCCTTCGGGTACGAACCCAACGCCGGTCCGTCACTTTTGTTCCTGACGATCCCCTCTGTGTTTGCCTCCATGCCCCTTGGGAACGTCTTCATGGTCATTTTCTTCATTCTAACGTTCATAGCCTCGATTGGCGCCCAAATCTCGCTTGTAGAGGTTCCTGTAGCCTTCCTGGAGGAGAAATTCCACCTCTCCCGTAAAGTCGCGGGGATATCCACGGTTCTGGCTATCGCCCTTTTCGGCGCCCTCGCCGCGCTATCCAACAGCCTGCTGGCGGATGTAAAGCTGTTCGGAATGACTTTCTTTGACCTGTTTGACTACACCACATCCAACATTTTGCTGCCGCTCGGCGGCCTGTTCATTGCCATCTTTATCAGTTGGATTTGGGGTAAGAAGAAAATCACCGCCGCCCTTACCAATGAGGGTAAATTGGCCAACTCCGGGATTGTCAATGTGTTATACGGCACCCTGCTCGTTGTAACCCCGATCCTGGTGACCATCGTTCTGTTGAACGGATTGAAGATCATCCAGTAATCCGGTTATCTCTGATTTAAACGAAAAGGAGGAGACAACCGGGTTGTCTCCTCCTGATTTATTATTTACTTTACATCAATCAGAACAGCCCGCACCAGAACCCTTGAGAGATAGGTGTTTGACGTGCTGTCATAACCCTGACAGGTAAGCAATGTAACCCATGAACTTTCCTGTGGTTCAAACGCGGCTTTTATGTCATCAGGGGTGACTGTCAACAATTCTCTCACTTCATAAGTGAATGTCTGGCCGAAGGAATGAATCTCCACTGTGTCGCCATATTTCAACGTATGCAGCAGGTTAAAAGGACCCGGCTGTCCCTGCGCGTTGTAGACGTGTCCGGTGATCACGCTGTTGCCATTCCATGTGGGGAACGAGGATTCTTCCAGGTATCCAAGTTTTTCTCCCAACCATGAGACATCCCATTCACCATCATGGCTGTATACCCCGACTACTTCTGACCTGACTCTCTGTGACGGTATTTCGAGAACCATGGCCTTCATCTCTTCATAAACATTCTCCGGCATGGCAGGGAGCACAGTGGTTGTTCGCGGCGCGAAACCAGAACCGGGTAGTTTCTTCACCTCGACAGATGAGTCTGAGCTTCCGGAACTGCTGCCAAACCTGTACCACGTGGACAGATTCGAGTCTGAGTCAGAGGTTGCCGGAGTCTCGTCTAGAATGTCACCATCATCATCCGTATCGGTGGTTGATGTACCACGGTTATTTACCAGATGAACAGTATCAGGAACATCAACCCTGAATGTGATCACAATTTCATTATTCGCAGTTGCTTCATCAGTCGCCCCCCGGTCAGGGCCAATATTGCCCGACCAGAAAACCCGATTAGTAACGGTATCAAACAGGCAATCTGTGGTTGTTGATGTGCCGCGTGCTTCACAAGTAAGGCTGCCTGTCACATACGTGGTACCCGTTGGAATTGGATCCCGAACCTGGGCATTGATATTGGTGGAATTATGGTCATTGATCCATACCATGCGCCATTCCAGCAGCGGTAAACCGGAGGCGTCAAATACTTTATATCCGGAAGGCGGGTCAAATATCGTCCCCAGAGTATCGCAAGATTCCATTACATTTGTATATCCCTGGTCTGTATCGACATTTCCTACTGGAATACAGTTCTGGTACCCACCAGGGCGTAAACCCGTTGCCGGAACCAGTACATCGACGGTTATCCGGCATGTACCCGTACCTATCGGCATTTCGCCGCCGGATAAGGCGACCAATGTACCGGCTGCCGGAGCTGACAACGTCCCGCCACAGGTGTTGGTCGCGTTGGGCGGGGTGGCGATCAGCAATCCATTCAGCAGCGTATCCGACATTCCCAGTCCTGTAAGACCGATACCAATACCGATCTTTCGAACATCCAAAATCAATGTAGACGTACTTCCCGGGGAAACCGGATTGGGGTCAAACCTCTTCGTTACACCCACACTGGAAAGGTTTGTCAATGTGGCGCTGGTAGGCTGATGGTTGGACATGCCCTGGGTTGTGGTGACGGCATACGCGGGTATGGTGTTGATCAGGTTTCCGGTCACTTCCATCATGGCCCTGATGGTCAACTTGCACTGGGCGTTTCCGGCCAGCGCGCCGCCTGTGTAGTGGAAGGACATGCGGTCTGCAGCCGGAGTGATCGTCCCTCCGCAGGATCCCATAGTCGGACTGGCGGGATCAGCCAGCAGCATATGGGTGGGAAGCGTATCGGTAAAGGTGATGTTGCTGACGGGGGACGATTCTGTGTTTACCAGCGTGATCGTCATGGTGGAAGCCGTATCACCGGTGACCAGGATGGGATCGAATTTTTTATTGATGCGGAAATCAGGCGACCCAACCCTCAGGCTGTCA
>CAYOKC010000081.1:0-17250 GCA_964404415.1 uncultured Leptolinea sp.
CCGGCAGATGCCAGCTTCTCCGCGCGTTCTTTGATCCCCAGCATGCATTTGCGCATCATGATAATGTCGCAAAATTCAATCAGTAGATTAAAGAAGATATCCAGCGATAGCAGGTTGTATTTCACCCGCACTCTCGTCACCAGACGGGTTTGAGATTCCGTCACCGGATAAAAGCCCCAGACCCAGGATGTGGCGCCACTCTTTTCCCACCACAGGATCCATTCATCGGGTTTGAAGTCTTTTACGTGTAGTCCCTGTTTTCCATCAGGGCTCATGGCGATCAGATCGTCAACCTTGATTGGCTGGCATTCGGGAAGGATGGTTGTCGCGCTGGGCCGCCCCAGGTTATCCAGAAGGTCATAGCTGTACCAGCCGGCCCGGGTTACTCCCATCTGAACGATCCAGGGGAAGATATATTGCGGGGCCGCGTTGACGGTCACCGCGCGGGTGGCATCAAAAGACGGCGCCGCGACGATATCGTCACCGGGCATGGGCCGGGAGAGTTCTTCATCCGTCGCGCCCCATCGAAGCTGCCACGCGCGCAGCCGGGCTAAGTAAACGATGAAGAAAACAATGACCAGCAGGATACTAATGAGAAAAATATTCATCCTTCACCTTTCAACAGGAAGAAGACAGGCAGCATAAGGCATGGGCAGGTAACCCATAGTATTCCGGGTGTATGTCTGTGGTGTTCGACCAGATATTTAAACCGGTTCCACCGTCGGTTCGATAGTCACTTTGCGTTTGTCAAGTTCGGCACGGATCTCGGCATGCTTGTCACGGGTGATGGGGTACGCGCGCACCGCCAGGAAGCTCAGTAGTAAAACGACGGCGCTGGCCGGGCCGATGAGCATGCGGATGGCAAACAACGCGGAAGCCGGTTGGACCGGATCCGGCACACCCGGCGTTGCGTTGACATAACCCGAAAGTTCCAGCGCCCAGCCGGAAATGAACAATCCGAGGGCCAGACCCATCTTCTGTAAGAAAACGAAGAACCCGTAGAAAATGCCTTCGCGGCGCTGACCGGTTTCAAGTTCATCGAGCTCCACCACATCAGGCACCATACTCCAGGGGACAAGGTATCCAACGGAAATACCGATACCGGCAACAGCCGCCAGGATGAAGGTCAACACCACCTGGCCGGGCTGCAGGAAGAACAGTCCCATCAGGGCAGCCACAAAGAAGCCGGTCCCGAGGTAATACACATTATGCTTGCCGATCTTCTCGCTGACCTTTGCCCAGATGAGCACCCAAATAAAGGAAGAGAATTGGATGGCCAGCAGCAAAAAGCTGAACAACCCCATGTCCATTTTGATCCAGTCTTTTGTGTAAAGCTGCAGGTTGTTCTGCGCGAATTGGATGGCCAGCCATGACAGCATGTAGATGGTGGTCACCAGAATGAAGGGCTTGTTGCTCAGGGCAACCTTCAACCCGTCAATAAACCCGTACCCTTTTTCGGCCGGTTTCGCGTTGACGGCGAAATCAGGTTCCTTTGTTCCAAAGAAGGTGATGAAGCACGGCCCGGCGATAAAGAATGCCCAGACAGCCGCGCTGACCATATAGCCCAGTTTCGGGTCTTGCGGGTACAGGCTGACGATGATTCCATGGAAGAAAGCCGCCAGCACACCGCCGAGGATGGAGAATCCCATACGTACAGATGAAAGGCGGGTGCGTTCGTCGTAATCCTGGGTCAATTCAGCGGTAAGCGCTGCGTACGGCACGTTGACTGCCGTAAAAGCGGTGTCCAGCAGAATGGCGACCAGGAGGTAATACCAGAACAGGCCGGTTTCACCCAGCGGCGGAACGATCCACTGCAGGAAGAAAGCCAGACCGAAAGGCACGGCGGCGATCAGCAGCCAGGGCCGGCGGCGCCCGAACTTGCTCACCGTGCGGTCCGTCAACCATCCAATGAGTGGATCATTGACCGCGTCCCAGATCTTGGCCACGAGGAACACATTCCCCGCGATACCCGGCCGTAACCCGGCCACATTGATCAGGAAGTTCAGCAAAAAGAAGCCGTTGATGGCGGTGGCGATGGCAGCGCCCAGGTCGCCCGCGCCATACGCGAATTTTGTCTTTTGGGAAAGCCGGGGAGAGGAAGTGGTCATGGCATCCTTACAATTCTATGGATTTTAAATATTCCAACGTCCAATTTTGACGGAAATCAGGCGGCACATCCATGCCGGCCGCTTTGGCACGCTCACGCAGGGCGTAATACTCATACAGCAGGTCAGAGGTTTTGCGCATACGGCGGCGCTCTTCCGGGAAACTCAGGTTGTGGGTTTCGAACAGCGCCGTGCCAAGGTTGTAGTGCGCGGGAAGGTTGTAGCTGTGGCCATCAGGTTCGTCGAGGTGGATGTTCAACAGGTTGGTCAGTTCGGGGTCAAGGCAGGCCACCATCAGCGCCTGGTCATAAAAGGTGCCGCCGCCATCCACATATTCCTGCCCGTTAAGCTTCGTGGGGATAATGTACGTGTTCATGCTCCATCCAGCCAGAATAGCCTTGATCACAGGGGCGGATTTGACCTCCCACACACGGCCGTTCCAGGTGAAGGCGCGGCGTGGATTGGTCATGCCCATGTATTCGGGGTAGCCGTCGGTGCGTGAGGCAGAGACGGTCATCGGGAGGGCGATATCATCAAAGGTGATATCCGCCGGGTGTTTTGACCCGGTATACGCGGCCAGTCTATCCTGTAAAAACACCTCAAGCGGCCCCAGGTTACCAAATCCCTTCCACAGTTTCACCGGATTCGTATTGTAGGAAATGAACTTCTTGCGTTCGAGGTGTTCCATCAAGTTTTCGAGGTCATCCAGCGCGTGCAGTGCAGCCGGTTTATAGATATCGGGGTGGCGCGCGGCGGCCAGTTGCACGGAATGGAAGAAGCCGTTCAACACCCCGGCGGAGATACCATACACGTAGCGGATCTCGCCGCCACCGCGGGCGAAACCGGCATCCACCGCGCTTGTGGTGACCATACCGGCCAGGATGCCGGAAAAGCCTCCGGCGCCGTAGATCACGTTCGCCGGGCGGTCAAAGGGGAAATCATCGAGCTGGCCGTTGAGCAGTTCTTTGAAGCGTGCCGTCAACTGCACCCGGTTTTCCACGGACTGGCGCATGTTGGTGGCGGCTTCCGTGCTGCCGACATAAGGCAGGTCAACATGACCCAATACCGGGGTGTGCGGAACCGCCGGCCCGGAAGCCGGAGACTTTTCTGCCAGTTGTTTATGGCGCTCCATCAAGTCAAGGTAATGGCCGGTGAGCAGAACATGGTTGCGCTCATGCTGCGAGTGCATCACAAAGGTTGACGTGAACCAGTTGAGCCGCCATGGCCGAATGCGCGTGTAGGGGTGTGACCGTAAGATGGGGCGCGGGTCACCCGCCTGCAGATCGAAAACGATCGCACCGGCATCGGTGATGGCCGGGCGGCAGTCAAACCGCCACTGCCCGTTGACCGGGTTTGTGTCGGTGGAGAGCAGTGTGCTCAGGCCGGCGATCAGCGCGTCCAGCAGGGGCGCGTCTTGCGGCGGATCGATGTGGACGAATCCGTGGTCATATTGCAGGCTGTCATCGGCCTGGCCGTACATGCGGAAGATGGCGCTGTTATCCAGCGAGCACAGGTAGAGCGGCAGACCGAGATCCGAGACGGACCAGTCAGCGCGCCCGGTGCGGTTGATAAGGTACTTGCTCACCCATTTGCGCAGAGGTTTCAGTGTGTAAAACCCATGCGACGGATTGAGTTTAAGGGAACGGATATCCCAACTGTGAGCCTTGCTTAGGAAAGCACGGAAATCCGAGATGGCCGTTGACGTCTTCCCCCACATATTCGGTGACTGCCGGGCAGCCAGCGTCAACCCGAAAGCCAGCGCGGCCAGGTTTCCGCCGCTTACCCCGAAGATCCGGCCAGGCTTAATGCCGTCATTCAGCAGGCGCTCTGCCCAATCCAGTTCTTTGACAATGCAGGGCAGGTCACCGAGTTTGGCCGATTGGAAAATAATGGTGGCGGGCGGGTTCTGGGTCATCGTGTTTCAGTCCAATCCGGATTAGAGGATGATTAAAAATCGATTATATCTGAACGCAACCATATATGGTTTTTGATTCTTCTCGATGTTGCCTGTTCAAATATTTCATTTGAAACTCATGAAACTAAAACAAGGTTATGGAATCCGGGTCTCTTTTTATATTTTGTATGGCAACGCAACAAATTAGTTGTTTCTGCGTATATTTTATAACCGGGGGAACCGGATAAACCTCATTTTTCCCATAAACAAAGGAGCTGTATACATCATGTTTGGAAAGATAAGCAAGTATCTCATTCTGGGGGTAATTACCATCGCTGTCGGGGCGTTTGCAGCCAGTACTCTGTTATTTCCCGCGCCTTTGCCTGAAGACAGTCCGATGGACGCGTTTTCAGCCGGACGCGCGGAAAAGCATATCGCGGAAATAAGCCATGACATTCATCCGGCGGGTTCAAGCGATACAAACAGAGTTGTATCGTATATCGTCACCACTCTGGAGTCGTATGGAATAGATGGTCAGATCCAAAAAGGATCAGCGGACGGGCAGAATTTTGGAATTCAAAATGTGGTTGCCCGTATCTCTGGTAAAAATCCCGGGAAAGCTGTGCTGATCATTACCCATTTTGACTCAACCCCATTCGGGCCGGGCGCGGGTGACAATGCCAGCGGTACCGCCGTTCTTCTGGAAACCGCCCGGGTATTGAAAAACAATCCTCAACTGGATAATGATGTCATCCTATTATTTGAAGATGGTGAAGAATGGGGTTACCTCGGAGGATATTTATTCACCAGAGAACATCCCTGGATGAATGATGTCAAGGTTGTGATCGGACTGGATACAGCAGCCTGGGGACCGGCCATTTTATTACAAACAACACCTGATAATGGCTTCTTGATCGATGGGTATGCCCGGGGGGTAAACAAACCCGCCGCGTACGGCTTCTTCGCTGACGCTAATTGGAATATTGCCCACGACGACTCAGAACTTCAGCCGTTCGTGGAAAAAGGGATTCCCGGCATCGAATTCGAGGATCCTTACGCTTCCCTGGTCAAACATTCAGCGGCAGATACACTGGACCTTGTCAATATGGGCAGCGTCCAGCAGATGGGAAACCAGCTATCTGATCTGGTCCGCCAGTACGGAATTATGGATCTGTCACAGGTTACCGGTAGCGATAAGAGCTTTTTCACTATCCCCGGTTTGAAGGCAGTCACCTATCCAGCCTGGTTAAACCAGGTTCTGGCGATATGTTCACTCTTTGTTTTTGCCTTTCTAACGATCATCGCGTTGAAAAAGAAAAAGTTGGAAGGCAGGAAATTCGCGTTGTCAATTGTCTTCATGATCATACTGGTTGTTTTAGCTGCTGCGTTAAGCTTCCTTGCTTCCGGTATTTTTTCCACCGTATTCCCCAAAACCAACCCCAGAATTGACAACTACCTGCCGGCTGCCGGCTTACCCTGTTTTATCGGGTATATGGTGTTAATCATAACGGTTTTCGCCTTCTGCCATGCTTGGATGGTCCGCAAAACCGGGCATCAACAAATGGCAGCGTCCATCCGGCTGATCTGGGTTTTTACGGGATTGGCCTTCGCGTTTATCCTCAAAGTCGGCAGCTATGGCTTTATCTGGCCGGTGGTGATCAGCCTGGCGGCATGGGGTATTCAGCTCTTTTTGCCTGAAGAGCAAAGCCGAATCCCATATCGTGCCCTGACTATCCTCGCTCTTCTGACGGGCATCACGTTCTTCGCGCCCGACCTGTGCCTGGCATTTATGAGCACCGGCTTCGGGTTGACAGGCCTTCCCCTGGTCTCAATAATCACCCTTTTGCTGGAAGAATTATTTATGATCGCCAGCGAATAGCACGGCAGCTATCGCGTTTCGTTGCTTGAGTATGACGAGCTCACCCTATCAGGATGAGCTTGTCTTCTTTTACATGGATTAATCCACCTGACGATTAACCGGCACCATACATCATTCGCTATCGCCCGTCACGTGGGCGATAAAACCGGCCAGCAGCCACGCCATCAACAGCCAGAATACAGTAATGAATACCCAGCCAAAAACGGTTGGCGCGCACCAACCCCACCCGCAGGCGCCGTTATGTTCCAGCAGGAACGGGATGCCCAGTGAATGGAACAGGTAAACAGTTAGAAAGGGGATTGCCGCCAGCAACCCCACCGGGGTATCAAGGTATTCCGGCCAGACCAGGCCGGGGCTGAGCAGCAGGAAATAAATAGCGATTATGGCTGACAGGATCTTGAATACGCGAAGTTTAAACATGTTTATGCGAAAACCGAACGGGCGGGTCTGAATTAATTCCCGTTGCCGTTGGGCACATGCCAGGTTTCACCCAGGCTCATGCCCAGGGTTTCATAGATCTTCAGCGTGGTTTTGGAGTGGTTGAGCATGTAGAAGTGGATGCTCCATTCAATACAACTGCATCACTATGGACTCAAAGGATAAGTATATACCCTGCCGGTTTTAAATCCGGTACCAGGCAGGTTTTTTCCGTACAATAGCTTGATCTGACAGAGTATATGGGTTACTGATTGTTATAGAAAAACCTTTTCTATTGACCGATCTTCGGCAAATACCGTCCAACTTTTTCCATGTATTGTCTGTACGCGGTTCCGTAAACCTTCAATAACTTTGCTTCCTCTTCCAGAGTATGCAAGTAAACAACTATGAAGGTGTAGATCATTACGATCATAGAGATGATGTTGGGAATCAACAGGAAACATCCAACAGCAAGCGCAAAAAAAGCCAGGTACGCCGGATGACGGATGATCCCGAATATGCCGGTTGTGATCAAACCGGGCTCATTACCATCCTTATACGCGTCCTGAATTGTCTGTCCAACCGACCTGGTAAAAAGTATGTTTAGAAGGAAAGCGGCCGACAATAAAATGATCGCCGTGACCTTGATTGGTGTGTTATCAAGAACGGAGAACTTCCAAATCCAACCGATGCTGTTGTAGTTAAAGAAGTAAATAAAGATGACCACTGTCCATGCCACAAACGCCAGACCGAAGAGCGGCCCCAACTTGTTCTTGATGCCATACTTTTCTCCAATCGTCCGTTCGTGCTTTTCCTCAACCTTGCCATAGGTCAAGAAGTAGTATGCCCAAAATCCGATGATCCACATGAGGAGAAAAATCTGTGTGTAATGAAAATTCATATTAATCCTTTCGATGATCACTATCTGATGATTTGATCGTTCGATAATGCGAGGAAGTTATCACGATGATTTATCTTTGTTTTCCCTGCACCAGCCGAATAAAGCCAGCTAGTATGTTGATTTTGGGAACGGTTTTCATATAATATCTGTAATCGTCACCAAATTTATGAATATTCAGTTGTTCTCCCTGTTGAATGGAACCATACACCAGAAATACATTCACCAGTGAGATCATGAACATGATCCAGTGGGGGCAAAAGAAGAAGAAACTACTGAAGAGTAACATCGCGCCCAGATACAAAGGATGCCGGACCATGCTGTATATTCCGCGTGTGTAAAGACCCGCTCCGCGATTTCGTGTCAGGGTGATGGAAGAGATCACAACCAGGCATAGGCCAATACCGAAAAGAATTAGTCCCGGAACAGCCAGCCATTTCAGGAAAGGGGCGGTTGGAAGAATCGGCAGTAGAGAAAAGTACAGGAGTAAGGATAGACCATTTACTGCATAACCTGTGTACTCAATCCACTTATTGTTCATTTTCGCGCCCATCTTATCCAGGTAATACTGTATGCCTGGAAATTTGTAAAGGCAACAAACAGGTGGGATCATGATGGATTTAACAATTGGATCCAGTTGCAAAGTGAAACTGGATGACTGAGTAAAATCCCATCCGGAGATATGCCGGTTAAAAAAGCTTTTTCATTACATATATACGTTTATAACCGGCATTTCGGTTCAAGAAAAGCAGGAGGTGACCGGACATCATCCGGCAGCCGTGTATTCTCTGAATTATGTCTGAAAAACTGCTTGGGTTCCAAACCGGTCGCGGCTTAATTCCCGTTGCCGTTGGGCACATGCCAGGTTTCACCCAGGCTCATACCCAGGGTTTCATAGATCTTCAGCGTGGCTTTGGAGTGGTTCAGCGTGTAAAAATGGATGCCGCACACGTTGTGGTCATACAGGTCAAACACCTGCTGGGTTGACCAGTGGACACCCACCTTCTCCACGGCTTCGTCACTCTGGGCGCGAAGGACGGCACGCAGCAGCTTGGCCGGGATGCGCGCGCCCTGCGCCAGATCCGCCATGCGCCGTAGCCCACTCAGTGACGTGACCGGCATGATACCCGCGATGATCGGCACCTTGATGCCGGCGATCTCGCAGCGTTCGCAGAAATCGTAGAAGTCGCGGTTGTCAAAGAATAACTGGGTGCAGATGCAATCCGCGCCGGCATCCACCTTGGCCTTAAGGTAATCCATCTCTTTCAGGCGGTTGGGCGTTTCGGGGTGACCTTCCGGGAAACCGGCCACGCTGATGCCGAAATGCGGAAAGTTCTTCCGTATATAGGCCACCATATCCGCGGCGTGGGCAAATTCATCCGGGGCGGGTTTGAAGTTCGGGTTGTTCTTCGGGGTGTCGCCGCGCAGAGCCAGCACGTTGGTGATTCCCGCTTCGGAATAGCGCTCCAACTGTGAACAGATCTCGTCGCGGCTGGCGCCAACAGCCGTGAGGTGCGCCACCACATTCATCGGGGTTTCTTTTTTAAGGCGGATGACCAGGTCCTGAGTCAACTGGTTGGTTGACCCGCCCGCGCCGTACGTCACGCTGACGAAGCTCGGCTGGATGGGTGACAGTTTGCTGATGGTCTCCAGCAGAGCGCGGGAGGATTCCTCCGTTTTGGGCGGGAAAAATTCAAAGCTGAAATGCACTTTGTTTTCGGTAAAGATTTTGGAAAGTTGCATGGTTGGCTCGCATGATGAAAGAAATCCGGCGGGTAAACCGCCGTGTGTGGTGCCAAATATACCGTATTTCCGATAATTTTTGTCGGGTTAATTACGGCGCAATAATCAATATCGTGTGTTACCGCCGGACCAACTCCAGGGCGTCAAACGGGCAAACCGACACGCACAGGCCGCAGGCGGAGCACTTTGACACGTCCACCCGGGCGATCTGTTTGAGGGGCGCGCTCAAGGCGTCAAACTGGCAGACCTTCTCACAAATACTGCAGGCTTTGCAGCGGCTTTCGTCCACATGGGCCGTTAATTCGACTTCCGTCACCACGGGTTGACCCTCGCGGAATTTGTTCAGGTACAACCCTTTGACGTCTTCCATCCGGCTGTACCCGTGCGCAGCCAGCCATTGACCGGTCTCATCGGCGATCTTGCCGTAAATGCCCGGGCCTTTGAGGATGGCCGCGGTGCACACTTCCACCAGTGACGCCCCGGCCATGAAGAATTCGATCACATCCTCCCCGCAGGTGACGCCGCCCACGCCGATGACCGGCTTATCGGTCACCCGCGCCACCTCGAATACCGAACGCACCGCCATCGGTTTGATGGCCGCGCCCGAGAGCCAGCCGTAGCCATACTTTGAGCCCATCGGCGGGGTGACTTTGTTGATATCGATGGTCAGGGTTGGGCCGAAACTGTTGATGCAGGTGAAACCGTCCACATACGGGTCCAGCACCTTGGCGATCTCGCCCAGGTCACCGGCGTGCGAGCTGAGCTTGGCGATGACGGGGATCGTCACGGCATCACGCAGGGCGCGCGCGGTTTCCAGCAGGCGGGCGGTATCCAGATAGTGGATGGAATATTCGATAATGTCGATGCCGATCTGCTGCAGCCGCGGCCCGAGCGTTGACAGGTCTTCCGCGGTGTAGCCCACGCTGGCGATCAGCGGCAGGCCATATTCGCGCGCGGCCGCCTGCGCGATGCCGTATTCACTCTCGAACCAGCGCTCAGGGGCGTACTCGCTCCACAGTTCGGTGTTGAGCAGGCTGTCTTTGCCTACGCGCACCATGTTGGGCCGGGGCACAGGCGCCGCCACAGACGAGATGGTCTTAGCCAGCAATCCGCCCGCGCCGCCTTCCGCCGACCGGCGGATCATTTCGCCGGAGCCAACATTGGGGCCGGCCGCCGGGATGACCGGATTGCGGAAGGTGTGATCGAAGAGACGGACGGACAGGTCAATTTTGGGAACCATGGCATACCTCATAAAACAGGAATACCCCTGCCTCTTAATATACATTAAAAAATACGGCGGCTGGGGTATGTGATGGGTTAATAACCGTACCTGTTTACGGCACCGCCCACAGTATGATCCTGTCCCACCCCAATGAGACCAGCACGCGACCATCCGGTGACAGCGCCACGGAGCGGGTGTCACCAGGGATGGTGTGCACCACCTCCCAGTCATCCACCCGGCGGAAGCGCATCTGCCGGTCATTCGCGCCGGAGCCGGTGATCAGCAGGCGTGAATTGGTGGAAAACGTCAGGCATTCGGCGATATCGGTAAACACAGAGAGTTTTGCCCAGTCAGACGCGCGCCAGATGGCCACGCCGCCCTTTATACAGCCGCTGGTATCCACAGCCGAACAAAAAGACGAAGCCAGCAGACGACCGTCGGCAGAGAGCGCCAGCCGGTTGGCCTGTTTGCCGGCCGTGATCACGTTGATCTCCCGGCCATCCACCGCCGACCACACGCGGATCAGGCCGTCTGTGCCGCCGCTGATCAGCTTGCTTCCATCGGGGGTATACACCAGTGCGGTGACGTTCTGGTTGGCGGCTTTCCACTGCTGCTCCACCTCCCAGGTCTGCGTGTTGTAGATCCAGATGGCGCCGTTGGGCCAGCCGGCCAGCCCGCCCACAGCCAGGCGCGATCCGTCGGGTGAAAAAGCCAGGCTCGATGACACCGGCAGGGAGGCCGGCACGGCGCGTTGACTGCCATCCGCCGGATCCCACACCCGCAGCGTCTGCTGGTTCGCGTCATTCGCAGCCGAAACCAGTGACTCCCCGTCCGGCGAGAATGCCACATCCCACACGATGCCGGTAAGCCCTTTTAATGAGCGCAGGTACGCGCCGCCGCGGATGTTCCACAGGCTGATGTCAAAGTCAGCGTCATTGCCCGAACCGGTGGCGAAAGACGCGCCATCCGGCGCGAAGACCGCTTTACGCAGCGACTGCCAGGGGATCTCTGCCTGCACCGCCAGTGATCCCGCGTTTTCGGGGGTGATGGGAGGGTGCAACGCGGCGGAAACTGTGACGGTGGAAAATGCCAACGCCAGAAAAACGATAGCTGGAACGATTCGTTTCATGCGGTACCTCCTGCGGAGTAAAGGACCTACGCTCTTATTCTAGCGCAACCGCACCGCCGGGGGTAACCGCCCTATTAACCTACGGCGTAGCGCGTGTAGACCACCCCCGTGGGTAGCGGTGACGATTCCAGCAGGGTAAGATTCAACTTTACACCCTCGGGGAAAAGCTTCTTGCCGCCGCCCAGCACCAGCGGGTAGACGTGTAAACGGTATTCGTCCACCAGGCCGTGCCTGGCCAGGGTCTGCGCCAGCACGCTGCTGCCATCCAGCAAAATGTCTTTGCCGGGCTGCGCCTTTAGTCCGCGGATGGTCTCGACCACGTTCCCGTGGATCAGGGTGGAGTTCCGCCAGGCGGATGCCGTCTCCAGCGTGGTGGAAACGACGTATTTCTTGACGCTGTTCAACGCGTCGGCAAAGGGATCGTCCTTCATGGGCTCAAACGCCGAGCCGTGGATCTGCCACGTTTTTCGCCCGAGCAGGAAGGTATCAGCCTGCTGGAAAGTTTCAAAGAAATGGTTGCCGATGTCATCATGCCAGAACGGCACCGTCCAACCGCCGTGGGTGAAGCCCCCGTCGGTATCTTCTTCGGCGCTGCCTGGCGCCTGAATCACCCCGTCAAAGGTGATAAATTCAGCAATGATCAATTTTCGCATGCGACCTCCGTCACTATGAGTCCATTATGGGGAGGCCGGCGGGCGGAGGGAATCACGTGTAGAAGGATGATATGAAGGTCAGTGGTTTGACCAGTTTCCCGTGTACATACCCGGCGGCCAATCCCAGCGCCGTGAGGCGGATGATGTTGATCAACAGGCCGGCCAGGAACCAGTGGACAGGATCATGGATGGGCGTGAAGAACTTGGCCGGGACCTCAAATACCAGCGTGACGACAAGCAGGACAATGGAACTGATAAGCAGAGATTTCAGAATCGGGCTGCGGGCGGGAAGCCTGTCGAAATAACGGACCAGGAAGAAGCTGACGAAGAACCCTAGGACAAGTCCACCGGCCAGCGCTTCGATCAACATGGGGATGTACGAAATGTGCAGCGCCGCGCGGTACCCGGCCGCAAAGGGAGTGAGCGAAATGCAGAAGTTCGCCACCCAGAAGGCGGCGCCGCCGGAGAGGGTCAGAAGGAAAATGGTGCGCCTGTCAGATTTGGTTGGGGTCATTTTATTTGCTCCAATTTATTGATAATAGCGCAGTCAATATGTGAAGGGCAAATAGGAACGGCTAAATGGAGAAATAAGTAAGGTGGGATCGCTTTTGATCCCACCACTGCCCGGTCAAGTAATTACAAGCTCAATCACAACCTTTCGTCCTTCCCATTTCGGAATACTATAATTCCATGCCTGAATACCGACGATCCAGAGAGGCGGGAGGTACGTACTTCTTTACACTCGTCACGTACAACCGAAGGCCACTTTTCGCCTCAGAACCTAACTGTAAACTATTGGTGACTATCTGGAACGATGTTCAGTCACGTCACAAGTTTGAAAGTGTGGCTGCCTGCATCCTACCTGATCATATCCATGCCATATGGACACTTCCAGAAGGTGACGAAGATTATCCAATGCGATGGAAAGAAATAAAACGCCTCTTTACTAAGGAATACAGCCGGGTAAATGCGGACGGCATACCGCGTACGAAGTCACAACAAACCCAGGGGGAAGCCACCATTTGGCACAGACGGTATTGGGAACATACGATCCGGGATCAGGATGACCTGAACGCGCATATCGACTATGTGCACATCAACCCGCTAAAACACGGCCTGGTCACAATGGTTAGGGACTGGCACTGGTCCAGTTTTCACCGGTATGTGAAGGAGGGTGTGTACCCGGCAGACTGGGGAGGAAAACCTGAGACGATTCTGATGGACATGAGCCGGGGCGAATAATGTCATGGTGGGATCAAACGCGATCCCACCTTACTAATTTAAGGAACTTTATAATTGGAATGCTTGTCATATCAAATTAATGGATAGCAATTAAAGTAAGGTCCGATCAATAATTAGACGGTCTACATAGTAATCCTTGAGTTTTGTAACAAGCAGTCTTGATTTAGTTGGACAAATACCATTGCATATAGAGCCATGGTGGGTTAAAAAGCGATCCCACCTTACTTGATCTAAAGACAGTATTTTCCAGGTTCTTTAAAATAATGTTGTAATCTTTTGTTTGATGTCTCTTGATTTAGTATAGTTTCTAAAAATCTGATGAATTAATGAATCTGGATAATCCGCTTCAACAATTCGCCACGATTCAAGGATTATTTTTTCTAGCGTTGGCTGTATTAAACCAAAATTCCTCGTTTCAATATACTCATTATCAACTAATAAAGTAGGGATTTTTTGAAAAACCATATGAAGGAAAAATCGGTTACCATGAATAAATAGGCTTCTTTGTCTACCATTAAATTGTTTTTCATATGGCTTTAAAAATATATTTACATCCCTCAATACACACACACTTTTCCAAAGGAATAATCCGTTTGTAGATTCATTAAAAATTATCCGATATGGTTTGCTTATATCGAAAATATCATCCCAAAACTTACCCAATTCTCGTTTTATTTGAACAGCTAAATCAACATTGTGATTTGCACAAGCTAATGCGATAGTAGCTTCATCTAGAAGACAATTATTATCATCCTGCGGTACAACTTCATCTGATCTTATGTAGTGGTAGCTTATTGGCTTTGGTAAAAGTTGAAGTTCTAATGCTAATCGCGCCTGAAGAGGATCTTGAGTGACAAAATCTCGTTTTTCGATCCTGTTTTGTGTATTTGCAGCTTTTGTAATTTCTTGCCCAAATTTTTCTGGAGCACCATTCAAAGAAATTAATCTAATGAGAACTCTGGCACTTCCAACATCTTCACCTTTACTAGAAATTTCACCAATATTTCCAACAGTTTGGGCTCCATTCACAATTGACACATCATTACAGTGAAAAATCCCTAATGATCTATCATTACCACCTACTGCCGCCTTAGAAATTGATCTACATAATAAAGTAATACCATTATTAAAATACCAAAAGTGGTCCGGATGATTTGCAAGTGTATCCTGAATACTATTGTTAACATCGTTTGCACCTATAAAACTTCTAATATTGTCAATGAAGAGTCTCCTATGAAACCTACTCCACCAATCTGCAATATCAGATGCACTGATTGTTCCATATATTGCTTGAACCGGACCATCAATCATTCCCCAATTTGATATATTTATATCAATATCTATTGGTTGTCCAATAGTAGATCCAGCGATAGCTTTATGTGCATCTGCTAAATTAAATGATATGAATCTTGCCAATTCTGTGGGGTCGTTTAAATCTTGGAGCAATTCATCTATATCATCTTGAGCATGTTTTGATAATTTGTCACCTGTAAAAGCGATAACTATTCTCAATTGAACTTCATGATCCCTTAACGCATCTTCAATTTCTTGGGCTTTTTGAGGGTTTTGAATTCTATTATTAAATTTTGCAAAATTTAAATCAATTAGATCTCTAACACCATCTCGGAATTTCTTAATTTCACCCAAATCAGGTGATCCCGTTCCTTTTTGAATCCATTTTGATTGTATTAACCATAATAATTTATTTGATTTATCAAAATAGACGGCATCTAATCCATTGTCATCAAACGAATCTGTTATTGCTAATGATGCAGATGTTTCTTCTGCCAATGCTAGAATATTTAATGCGTAAGCTGCTAATCCTCTTGAAAGAAATGCTAATTCTTTTTCTGCACTCGTCCTTTTAGATAAATCTGATACATCGATTTTTCCATCGAATTTACTACTAATAGTTGTTTTTAAATGAGTAATATGTAGCGTTGTCATTTTTTGCCTCCCTTTTATATTGACTAATCATTTTTTCTTGAATAATTGGCCAGGTGGAATAAAACGTGATTTAATCTAACCTTTATAAAATAGGATTTTTGAAGACATTCTTGAATTAAGTAATTTAATCAAAATCAACAAATTACAAATCTGTTGCCCTCGCCACCAAGCAAACAAATACCATCCGATAAACCGGCTGGTATTGACACTATTCTCTTCATCTCAGATGGCTTCAGAAAACCGGGTCAGGCTGTCTTTTTGCCGGGTATCTTTGAATCGTGCTGCTCTTTCTTTTTATTCACCTGGGCCTGATGCTGCTTTTCCGCCTTGTTCTTATCCTTCTTGCCGCCTTTGTCTCCCATCACAATCTCCTTTACCGGCGCAGACCGGAGTTTTGAATGCAACGAACACAATGGATACGAATACCTAATTATGCACCCGTTTCCCTGCGCGGTCAAAATCAGGGTGACGTTACTTCGCTTTGCCCGAACCCCACCCGAACCGGAAGAAGGCACGCGCCAGCAGCGCGTTCCAGGCCACAGCCCCCACCGTCCCCACGAATGACAGAACCGGCCCGACCGCGGGAATGAAAATGCTGATCCCCAGAACAGACGACACCACGCCGAGGTAACCGGCCGCTTTGTTGAAATAGCGGCTCTTCAGCATCAGCAGCGCGTTGACCACCCCGGCTACGGAGATAAAAATAGTAGCGGCGGTGAAAGCCGTGCCTTCATACAGGGCCAGGTATGTTTCGCCGGCCGTTAAATACTGGCTCTTCATGATCTCGCTGGCCGTGCTGATATAGCGGTCAGAAAGGTACACCAGTTCGTTCACCGGCCGCGCGGAAAACATCAGCAGGTTGCCCATAATGCCCAGGGCGAGGGCGAGCAGGGCGAACGATTCATTCACCTGCTTGAGCGCGGCGTACAACGCGAACGCCGTCAACACCATCACCGGCTGCACGAGCAGCATTTGCAGTTCCAGGCTCATCAACCCGGCGAGGCGGTCATTTTGCAGCAGAGTGAAGATCTCGCTCACCGGGGCACCGGCCAGCTTATACGGCCAGATGAAGAACGCGGCGATGGCGAAAGCAATGGTTGCCAGCATGGCGATGCTCGATACCGTCCCCACCCGGTACATATCCTTCCAGCGGGAATCAGGCGTACGGCTCTCAGCCGAAATAGTCAAACTTGTGGTTGTCATGGTTTTCTCCCTGTGTGGATCGCTATATATTGATTTAACGATCTGACGGGAGGTTTTATTCGGAACACTTCATTACAGATTAAGGGTTATCAGTTATCTGCGCTGATAATGGAGAAGGCTGTCTTTTTCGCCATACGGTGGCGTACCGGCCGGGTCTTCAACGACTTCGGTCGGAAGAAATATCTCCAGGCCAGTTTCCGCTCGTAGCCCAGGCTGATATCGGGGTAACGCGAGTCAAAATAGTCCATCACGCGGGTGACTGTCTCCGGCGGGGCATTGATGTGGCCGGATGCCCGGTTGGAGAAGTGGAAATACAGGTTCCACCACGGGTCAGGCTCGTTATACGTGGTGATGGTTTCGATATACAACCAGGTGATATTGTTCTTGCCTTCGCGGAGTTCGCGGGCCATGCGCCCCGGCGCGTAACGGGTGGCATACAGGTTCAGCAGGTACATGACACCCAGGTAAAGGTTCAACCCGCAGAACAACACGGCTGTTGCCGAACCCGCCCAGGAGGTGGCTGGCTCGTATACAAAAGATGACCGGCAAATCACCCCCAGCAGCAGCGGACCGCCCAAAATTAGGTAAACCCCCATGGCGATGTACCAGCGGGGCAGCGGTCTGCGGCGTTCATCTTCAAAAAAGCGGATGACCTCATCGGTGTTCATGGGTTTATACATCAGGACACATGGAAGAAATCAGACCGGTACCCCGACCCACCGCACACCGGGCAGGCTAATCCGTCCGGCTGACAGCCGCTACCGGAACACGCCGCGCATACAACGGCATTATTCTCCAGCCATTCCCCGATCTGCAGGCCGGTAATGACCCAGGCTTTTTCCGGCTCCAAATTCTCGATCATACCTTTCCGGAACAGGGTATGGTTGACGAATGCCTTTGACGGCAGGGCGAACCGCA
>CAYOKC010000082.1:0-17036 GCA_964404415.1 uncultured Leptolinea sp.
CGAACCTCTACATACAGATTCAGAGTCTGCTGTCCTGCCATTAGACGAGCCCCCAGTACTAGCTCGCGACCCCATTTATACCACCAGCGGCCAAAAGTGTCAACTCACCCGGCCTGCGCGAGCAGGTCAATCGCGCTTTTAAGGCGATCGATTACTTCCTTTTTTCCAATAATTTCCATACTTTCAAACAATGGCGGGCTTACTTTTTGCCCTGTGACAGCTGTACGCAGAATTCCGAACACTTGCCCCGCTGACAGTCCCAGTTCTTCCACAAGGGCACGCATGGGCGGCTCAGCGGCTTCCAGGGTCATCTCAGGCACTGATTCCAGAACGGTTAGACACTTGCGCGCCACATCCGCGGATTGAGCGGCAGAAAGGCCCTTCGCGGTCAGCTCTTCCACTTTTTGTTCGACTGTTGGGCGGAAGAAGAACCCGGCGATATCCACCGATTCGTCCAGAGTAGCCACACGTTCTTGAATAATGGGGGCAATTTTTAGCAGGGTTTTATCATCGGCGTTTAGTCCAGCCGCGGTAAAGAATGGTTTTATGCGGCGGCTGAATTCTTCGATCGATAGGTCACGTATGTGCAAACCATTGAAATGGTCCAGTTTAGTGAAATTGATCGCCGCCGGAGACGGGTTCAAACGATTCAGGCTGAATTTTTCCACAAGGTCCATCAAGGAGAAAAATTCTGTGTGGTCATCAAAGCTCCAACCCATGAGTGTTATCCAGTTGACAACCGCCTCGGGAAGATACCCCAAACCGTCAAAATCTTTCACAAAGATGGAATGCCCGTCTTTGATCAGGTCTGCCGCTTCCCGTTTGCTCATCTTTCCCTTGCCGGTTGGTTTCAAAAACACCGAAAGATGAACCCATTCCGGTTCCTGCCATCCCAGCGCGCGGTGAATATGGCTGTGCAGCGGAAGTGTGGGCAACCACTCAGAACCACGGATAACATGGGTGATCTTCATCAGGTGGTCATCCACCATGGCTGCCAGGTGGTACAACGCCAGTCCATCCGATTTCACCAGAATGTAATCATCAATATTTTTATTCTCAACAGTTATTTCACCACGCAGGGTATCTTTGACGGTAATGGAACCTTCGCGGGGGGCTTTGAAGCGGATAACGTGCTTCTCACCCGCCTGAACGCGGCGCAGCGCTTCTTCCGGATCCATATCACGGCAAGTGCCGTCATAATGTGGGATCTGTTTATTTTTCTGCTGTTCGGTGCGAACCTTCTCCAGGTGCTCCGGAGAACAGAAACAGTAAAAAGCGTTGCCGGTTTCAATCAATTGCTTCGCGTATTGCTGATAAATCTCTTTCCGCTCAGATTGGCGGTATGGCCCGTAAGGCCCACCGATATCCGGTCCTTCATCCCACTGCAAACCAAGCCAGCGCAGGCCGTTCATGATTTCTTCCTCAGCACCTGGAACAAGCCGTTTGCGGTCAGTGTCTTCAATCCGCAATATAAACTGTCCGCCAGTTTGCTTCGCTAGTAGATAGTCATATAACGCAGTACGGGCGCCTCCAAGGTGAAGGTGACCGGTAGGTGACGGAGCAAAACGGACGCGTGCGGGTGTGGAAGATGAGGACATAATTCTCCAGATAATATTAGAAATCCAGCGGTTTTCGCCGCAGGGCAACACTTTGAACCAGTCCCACTGCCAGAACAGAGGACAATAGCGAACTGCCGCCATAGCTGATAAAAGGTAAAACCAGACCAGTTACAGGTAACACATTCAAATTAACGCCGATGTTAACCGCGCTTTGAAAAAAGAACAAAACTCCAACGCCATAGGCGATCATTGACCCGAATGTGTCCTGTGCTTCACGGGCGATGCGAAAACAGCGGTAGATTACGAATACCAGCAATCCGATGATCAATACGGTACCGATAAAACCAAACTCTTCAGACATGGCTGAGAAAATGAAGTCAGTGTGACGCACTTTTAAGAAACGAAGCTGTACCTGTGTTCCATGCCCATAGCCCATTCCAAAAAGGCCGCCGGAACCAATTGAGATCAAAGCCTGCTCTACATTATAACTGTTGCCATGTCTCGAATTCGGATCCGGAAAAATAAAATTCAGAATACGCAATTGCTGATATGTTTCCAGGAACGGGAACAATATGATGGCAGCCAGAACGGCCAGACCGGCAAAAATCAAGATATATTTCGGCGGCAATCCGCTGATCCATAACATGGCGAACCACAATACAGAAATAACAATGGAGGTACTCAGGTTAGGCTGCAGCAGAATCCAGATCACCACTCCGAAAGTAAGCGCACCACTTTTTGCGATCCATATCAGATCGTGCGGGTCATGTTGTGTCTGGGCAAAATAATACGCCAGCACAATGATCATGATGATTTTCACCAACTCAGACGGTTGGATGAAGAACACCCCTGTATCCAACCATCGGGCAGACCCAAAGCTGGCCGTACCATAAATATAGATCACCAGCAGTGAAACCAGAGCAAAGATGTACATCGGGCGTGCCATACTGCCAAGAAAATGGTAATCAATCGCCGCCGTGACCAGAATTACAGCCAGACCCATCAAAACAAAATAGGTCTGCCGTGTGGCATAATCTGCCAGCTCAATTGATCCGGCTACTGCCGACCGGATCATGATGATACCAAAGATACAGAGGATTGTAACTGACCCGAAAAGCCAGTAATCGAAATGACGCCAGTTGGATAAACGTAACATTCTTCCTGCGGATTTTTCCTACCGCCTGCGTTGACCGGACCGCAGCGGCACGTCAGCAACAAGGCGTTGTTCGCGCCCGTCGTGATTTACCAGTATATGAACTTCACCGGGATCAATATCAATGTATTTGCGGATGACACCCATCAATTCTTCTTTAAGTCGGGCGACTTCATCATTGGTCAGGTCGGTTCTATCGTGAATCAAAACCAGTTTCAACCTCTCTTTTGCTTGAGAGGCACTATTGGGACGCGTTCCTGAAATTCGATCCATCCAGCCGGGCATACTCATCCCCTTCCGTTAGTTTACCCGAAACAATTTTTTGAAGAAATCGTCTTTTGCTTCCAGCGAAGGGAATGGAACATCCTCTCCGCGTAAGCGGCGGGCGATATCACGGAAGGCAATTCCAGCCCGGGATTTCGAGTCATTGACCACCGGTTGCCCCCGGTTGGAGCTTGATATAACGGTTTCGTCCTCCGGGACAATACCAATTATGGAGATCGCCAGCAGTTCTGAAACATCTTCCACACTCAACATATCACCGCGTTTGACCATGTTGGCATTCATCCGGTTAATGATCAAACGTGCGGGACCTTTTTCTTCCGACTCCACCAGACCGATAATCCGGTCGGCATCGCGAACAGCGGAGACTTCAGGATTGGTGACGACCAGCACAATATCGGCCGGCGCGATAACATTGCGGAAACCGCGTTCAATACCGGCGGGAGAATCGATAAGGATCCAGTCAAAATCGGGCCGCAGTTCATCGCACAGTTTGACCATATCTGTGGGAGAGATGGCATTCTTGTCACGGGTTTGAGCGGCAGGGATCAAATACAATTCAGAATTCTGCTTATCGCGAATCATTGCCTGACGCAACCGGCAACGGCCTTCAACCACATCCACCAGGTCATAAACGATCCGGTTCTCAAGCCCCATGATCACGTCAAGGTTTCGAAGGCCGATATCGCCATCCAGGCAGACGACTTTTTCGCCTTCCAGACTTAATGCCACCGCAAGATTCGCGGTTGTGGTGGTTTTTCCAACCCCGCCTTTTCCAGATGTCACAGTCACAACTTTTGCTGCCATACATGTACCTCAGATAGTAGGATGTTTCCAGGGTTGGATTATTACCGCACCCGATACCAGTGAAGCCACGGCTGGTCCGGGCTTCGTTTTGGCTGATTTCCAATCTAATGAAGCTCCCGCGATCCGTAGATTCATAGGAGCCATATCAAGAGCGCAAACCACGGCTTTTTCATCGCCATTGCTTCCTGCCTGGGCTGTGCCACGCATTCTACCCCAGATGATGATGTTCCCTCCGGCAATGATCTCCGCGCCTGGGTTTACGTCGCCCAACACAATCACTGACCCATTGTTCTGAATTTTCGCGCCAGATCTTAACGTCTTTTGGACAAAAATAGCCGTTTCACCCTGTACCGGGGCAGGCTCTTCAATAGTCTTCGCCGGAGAGGCAACCCGTTTAGGTGCTTGTACCTGAGTAGCAATTCCCAACATCAACGCGGTTTTCTCGGTTGTCGGGCTGGTGCTTATTACCGCGGTTAACGTGATACCAAAATCTCCCAGCTTATCTCGTAAAGCGCCCAACTCCGCGGCTTTCAATACATGGGTGCCAACATCCAGCGCGAGGCGGGCACCTTGAAAAAACGCGGACCTTTCTTCAATGTTTCTCAGGAGTTGCTCTCGTAAAACAGGCCAATCACCTTCTCCCAGAGTAACCAGAAGTCCGTCATTTATTCCTTTTATTTGAAAGTCCGCCGGATTGTCACCGGTCAATGTGGCAGAATTCAGCATAGGATATTGATCTATTGTTGCAGATTGGCAGCCGCATCAATGGCCTTAAGCTCGAAATAAGCATCCATAACTTTTCGGACAACAGGTCCTGACACACTGGCACCTTCGCCTCCATTATACACGAAAGAAACTACCGCTATCTCCGGGTCATCATAGGGTGCGAACGCCATAAACCAGGCATGTGACGGCCAGTTGCCCGGCTGGCAAAGGTTTTTTTCCTGCGCGATATTGTCACAGTATTCTGCCGTACCCGTTTTTGCGGCAACTTTTAACGATTCCAGACCTTCAAATTCCCTGGTGGCTGTGCCATTTCGGATAACTTCCCGCATCCCATCTTTCGCCATTTGCAAAACCCAGGGTTCAACAGTCTTCATCTCTCCGGTTGGAAGAAAATCTTCATCAAAAATTCTTATTTTAGGATCGACAGTTAAATCCCATTTCATTTTTGGCTCAAATGGCTGAACCACGTCACCATCTTTATTGGTAATTTCGCGCACAAGCGTTGGCTGCATTAGTTTACCGTTGTTGCCAATTGTTGCCGCAGACATCAATACCTGAATCGGTGTCGAAAGCACATACCCCTGACCTACTGTCGCGATATAGGTATCACCAGTAGCCCAGTTTTCACCTAATTGGATACGTTTCCAGGTCGGGTCCGGGATCAAACCGGTTGACTCACCGGGAAGCTCAATACCGCTAGCGGCTCCGTACCCGAGCGCCCGCGCGTATTCACCAATCCGCCAGATTCCCAATCCTTTAGGGACTTCACTCTCATATCCTCCACCCAGTTTATAAAAATACACATTACATGACTGAGCAACACCTTTTAGAAAATTAACCATCCCGTGACCGGTTGCCAGATGGCAGACATAGTCTCTCGGAATACCGATTTCATTTTCAGTGAATTTTTGCATGATCGTGATCTTGCCCAGATCTTCCAATTCTTTATCGGGTGTGACAACACCCTCATTCAACGCGCCGATCGCTGTCACCATCTTGAAAACTGAACCGGGAGAATGCTCGGCAGAAACCGCGTGGTTAAACAATGGCCTGTTCGGGTCATTGCTGATCTGGTTGTAGTAGTATGCGGGAATGAACCGTGCCATCCGGTTGTTTTCATAGGTAGGGTATGAAACCAACGCCAGAATTTCTCCCGTCTTTGGATTCATGGCAATAACGACACCATTCGCCGATTGGATCCTGTTAAGGTATGTATTCCAAAAATTGATCTCGGAGATTAATATCGTTTTTGCCGCGTTCTGCAAGCGTACATCGATTGTCAGTTTGACATTATTCCCGGGTACAGGCTCGATAGGATTGGTAACATTGCGAATTTCCTTGCCGGCCACATCAACTTCAATGGTGCGCTTACCATTCTTCCCCATCAGGATCTCATTCAACGAGTTTTCAACACCGGCGTAGCCATACTTATCACGGCCGGGTACAAATCCCTGTTCTTTCATTGAGGCTTCCAATGCCGCTGGAATGGGCCCCAGAAAGCCAATGATCTCTGATGTCAGGGAACCGGTCGGGTATTCCCGTACGGGGATGATCTCAACACCCACACCAGGCCAGTCTGATTCTTTCGCCTGAATAATTAACGCTGTTTTCTCATCAATATTGCATTTCACCTGAACCGGAGTATATGGCGCGTTGGTATCGCCGATATACACGATCTGGGAAATTCCAAAGTCGTTATCACAGTATTTAAACGCCTTGACCGAATCATCTGTAATTTCACCGCGATTGACAGGTATGTCAATGAGCTTACTTAGGTCCCGGTAGATACTCTGTAATGAGCCTTCATCCGTAGGTAATAGAGCGGGAGTAATGATCACATTATAGGACGGAGCATTCCTCGCAAGAACAAAACCGTTTCTATCGGTAATGATCCCGCGTTGGGTCATTTCACTTACATTTTTGATCCGGTTCTCGTTTGCCTGGTCTAAAAACACCTGACCATTGATCACCTGCAGACTAAATAAGCGGTACATATAAAACAAGAATACGGCAGCTATTACCCCCAGAACTATATAAAGCCGCCAGTCTTCCAGGTTGTTTCTATGATGACTGTTGTTCATACTTCAGCCTCACCGGGATATACCAGGTAAATCAATTCTTTTACCAGTGAATAAACAGGAATTGCCAGTATCAAATTCCACAGAATACTCGGCAGTACTACCAGTTGCAGACTCTGCTGCAGAGGAACATCGGTACCCATAAACTGGAGCACAAAAATGCTTGCTACTTGCATCAGTACTGTGCCAATTAATGTACTGACAAGCATACCCATAATAGGTGTTTGCCAGATCCGGTTCTTAAGCCAGAATGTGATCAATGCGATCCCAATATACACCCAGAATGGCAGAAAAAATGGTAGTGCCGATACAAACGAGACCATAATACCGGACATAACGACCCATTCCCAACCGTGTTTGACATTCTCATCCAGGAACCAGGCCAGGAAAACCAGCATCACAAGATCCGGAATTCCGAAGAGCATAGGAATACGGGATAAAACCGTTGTCTGAATAATAACGGTTAGTAAGAGAACAGGAATACCTACCAGTACAGGCATTTTTCAGGGTGAAAGTGTGGGTGTGAGAGGCTCAATATCAACCGGTTTAAAGTTGGAAATAACCAGTACAGCCCTCAAGCTTGTAAAATCGACAGCCGGTTGAATGGAAGCGGACTGAAACAATTCCCCTTCCCTTTTCTTGATTGAAATGATCTGCCCGATCAATACATCAGACGGATAACCACCGCCCAGTCCTGATGTTAGCACAAGGTCACCGGCTTTTAATTTAACCTCTTGAGGGATCATTTCGAGAGTTAGATCCCCGGTTATTGATCCCTTCAGGATGGTTTCCGTCTGAGTGGACTGTAACCTCACGTTTATGGAAGAGCCGGGATCAGTAATAAGTTGAAGTCGTGCCGCGCCCGCGGTGACGGCATCCACGCGGCCGACCAGGCCCTGTTCTGTTACCACAGGCATACCATGCCGCAAACCCGAATCAGATCCGTGGTCAATGATCACATAGCTCATAAAGGGACTGGGGTCACGGCCAATTACAGAACTGGCTATATATTCATTTTCAGGCCGTGAACGCGCGAAATCGAGCAAGGCATATAACACCTCAGCTTCACGCAATTGTTGCTGAAGCTGAATGATCTGAGTCTGAAGCTGCGAATTTTCGTTTGTCAGTAAAGCGTTCTGTTGGCGCAGGCTGGCTACATCACGCGGAACGGTGATGAAATCGGATAGAGCTGTGTACCGGGAAGATATCCAACCTTGAACCCCAACAACAGGATTCAAAACCATGCGCATCATAGGCGCCAGATACCCAGCCAGCGCCAGGAAGATGATCCCGGCAACGATCAACGTTGCGATTAATGGCCGCCAGTTACCTGGATTAGAAAATTTCATTCGTTATGGTTATGTGTTCATTTGAAACATGAACACACGGATTATAACCTATTGCGGCTACCGGAGCGGTCAAGCGGAACGAGGAAATCTTTATACAGATCCAGGTCTTCCAGGATCATCCCGGCCCCTCTGGCAACACATGTCATCGGGTCTTCTGCAACCCAGACACGCAATTTCAGTTCATCTGAAAGCCTGTCAGGGAATCCCTGAACCTGTGAAGTTCCTCCGGCCATGCAGATACCGGCCTCGATCAGGTCAGAAACGATTTCAGGCGGCACTTCATCCAACGCGTCTTTGATAGTGTCGACAATAACCTGAATGGAGCCGGAAATGGCTTCCCGAATTTCTACAGAAGATACTTCAATGGCTTCAGGCAAACCTGTGATAAGGTTCCGTCCGCGAATAGTCATCGTTTTCTCAACCGGCAGAGGAAAAGCCGAACCAATCTGGATCTTGATCAGTTCAGACATGCGTTCCCCGATGAACAGGTTGTACTTATTGCGAATATACAGGGCTATATCCTGGTCCAGTTCATCGCCGGCTACGCGCAATGAACGTGACACCACAATACCACCCATTGATATAACAGCCACCTCGGTGGTACCGCCGCCAATATCCACTACCATACTGCCGTGGATCTCTGAGACTGGCAGACCGGCACCCAATGCTGCCGCACGGGGTTCTTCAATCAGGTACGCTTCACGCGCGCCAGCGGCCATTGCCGCGTCGTACACGGCGCGTTTTTCAACTTCTGTTGCGCCGGAAGGGATACCAATAACAACCCGCGGTTTTGCCACCGGGACGATTGTCTGCTGATGTGCCTGGCTGATGAAATAATCCAGCATGGCTTTAGTGATTTCAAATTCTGAGATAACACCGTCACGCAATGGCCGGATAGCCACCACATTTGTGGGAGTGCGGCCAACCATTTCTTTCGCTTTCGCGCCGATCGCGAGAGGCTGCCGGGAGCGTTTATCAATGGCAACCCAGGATGGTTCATTGATGATGATCCCTTTGCCGTGCACATTGACCAACGTATTGGCTGTCCCCAGATCGATCCCGATATCCAGAGAAAACAAACCCATCAGCCAGTTGAGGGGATTAAAAGCCAAATAACGCTCCTGAATTTCTGATAATCATTAATAAGTTATAGCAGCGAAAAATTATACCAGAGAAAAAATGGTCATTAAATGAAGGTTGAAAATTGGTTGTGCAGCGATAGAAAGGCGGAATCTGTTACCCGGATTTGGTCTTCGAAAACCTTGCCTTGCTACATTTTAACGGTTTGATATGTTATATATCCTAACTATCCTTCTTTGTCTTCTGTTAATAATTCCAACATGACGTTTACGACACCTGGATCAAATTGAATACCGCTCTGTTCTTTCAGATAATTTAGCACCGATTCCCGGGGCCAGGCTGGCCGGTATGGCCGGTCTGAAGAAAGCGCGTCCCATACATCCACTACGGCGAAAATCCGCGCCGCCAATGGGATTTCCTCACCCATTTGCCCGGAGGGGTAACCTGAGCCATTCCAGCGCTCATGATGCCGGTATGGGATATCAAGAGCCGGCGCCAGATAGGGAATTTTTGAAAGCAGCCTGTATGCGAATGTCGGATGCATGCGCATGATCGTCCATTCATCATCCGTCAACGGGCCCGGTTTTAACAAAATAGAATCCGGTATACCCATTTTCCCAATATCATGCAATAAGGCGCCTCTACGGATATGAACCATATCCTCATTATCAAAATTGAACTTGGCCGCCAATTCCATGGTCATCTCAACAACATTGCGGCTGTGCGTGGCCGTCTCTTTTTCCCGTAATTCGAGCGCGGCAGCCCATCCTTCCAATGTGGCTTCATAGGCTGTTTGCAGTTCCTGCTCGGCGCGTTTCCGTTCGGTAATATCCCGGGCAAGGCCGTATGTTCCAATTATTTCCCCGCTCTCATTGTACAGGGGGAGTTTTGTTACAGAGACCCATTTGGACGGGCGATCCGGATAGGTCAATAATTCATCATTACTGATGATCGCAGATCCCCCATGAATTATGGAAACCTCCTGATCCCATGCCAGTTCCGCGTGTTCCTTAGAGAAGAAGTCAAAATCAGTTTTTCCTAATATCGCATCTGTATCTGGTGCGCCAAGCACCCGGACTTGCGCTTGATTCGCTCTGAGGAACCGTCCTTCTTTATCTTTAAACCAGATATTATCCGGAATGGTATCCATCAATGTCTTCATTAAATATTGCTCGCGTTCCAGGGCTTCTTCCGCCCGTTTCTGATCTTCGAGCATACTTAACAATACCCGGCTGTACTGAATCGCCTCTTCATTCTTACGTTCAAGATCTTCCGTTTGTTCTCGGATCTTATTTTCTGCGGCCCTGCGGTCGCGGATATCTATTCCAATACCGGTGAAATAGACTTTTCCCCCAATATCCAGCCGGGCCGCGGTAAAGTCGAAAAGGATCCTTTCACCGTTTTTTGTGGTGAGGTTGGCTTCTGCGGATGCAAATCCTTCTTGTAGAGCTCTTTCTACTCCTTTTGTCACCCTCTCAATATCTTCGGGTTGACCTTTATACCAATCCAGCAAATAAAAATGGTCCAACTCTTCGGCGGAATAACCGGTCATCTCTTCGTGTTTTTTATTCCAGCGAAGTAAGTAGCCGTCAGCGTCATATAGATATAAAACACCGGGAACGCTGTTGAAAATAGCTTCGGTCAAAATCAATTCGTTCTGGAGTTCTATTTCCGCTTTTTTCCGTTCAGAAATATCGCGTGAAACTCCGAAAATCTCTATATGGCCATTATCAGGATTGGTTTGAAAACTGGTGCTAATCTCAACAAAAACAAGCGAACCATCTTTTCGGGGTTGTTCGATTTCATTGATATAGACTTTATCGGGCGGCTCTGCTCCGTTTTTATACGCGGCTGTTCTGAGCCCGATCAACTCTCCAAGAATTTGTACATCTTCAGGCCGGGACACATAATCTATTGGTTTATCTATAAGCTCATCTGCAGAATACCCCTGCAATTTTTCAACAGAAGGGCTTATATATTTAAAACGTTGAGTTTCGGTATCATAAACCCAGATCACATCTGAAATTTTTTCCGTAAATGAACGGTATTTTTCTTCATTTGCGCGTAATGCTTCTTCCACGGTCTTCTTTTCAGTTATATCCCGGTTGCTGCCCCTGGTTCCCCGGTAAACTCCGTTGTCATCATAAACAGGCTGACAGGCATGCCCGATCCAGCGCACACTTCCATCCGGGCACACTATACGAAAATCAACCTGTTCGGACGCCTTGTTTGTTTTTGTGTATTCTTGATGTTTGCGGTGAATATCCCGATCATCAGGATGGACCAGTTTATTAATAAGTCCAGGATCTCTTAAATAATCCTCCCGGGAATGACCGGAGATCTTTTGACAGGAAGGGGAACAGAAAATAAATTTTCCGTTTTCGTCTTTCCAGTATTCCCAGTCAAAGGTATTATCAGCTACTACTTTATACCGGGCTTCACTTTCTATGAGCTTACTGGTTAAATTATCCCGGTTTAACCTCGCGATCATGATTTTTCCGAGTAACACAGTTCCTATTGGGTAAATAACAAGAACCGGGAGGAAAATATTACTCGCAGTTCTCAAAGCTGTTTCAATCGGCATTGTAAACGCCAACATGATCATGACAATATGGATTACTAATCCAAAAATATAAAGTTCACCCCACTGTATCTTATCCAGTGGTTTTCGATTAAATCTGCGCCATAAGATACCAATAGTTCCAGTCGCGAGGATAACTGAAACGCCCATGATGGCACCTGCCCCACCCTGGTAAATCCGAAGACAGAGAGTGAGAACCATCGCAATTATGGTTGGCAAGGTTCCAAAGAATAGACCGGAAATTCCAAGAAGGATTGACCGGGTATCAAAAATTATGCCTGGAAGGAATACCCAGGGGGTGAGCATAATAGCTATGCCAACTCCGCCAACAACCAAACCCACCAGGAAATCCTGTTTCCAGTTCCTACCGGTGCGCCACCTCTGTGAGACCAGATCAAAGATCAAAACCAGCGCCAGAAGTAATGAAGCATTATGAACCAAACCTAAAAAGGATTCATTCGCCATATTCATCTCTAATTATCTTTATCAGCCAGATATCGAGGTGGCTGATCCATCATTTTTAGTAATTGGTTTACTTCTTTTTTTAATTCAATGATCCGGTTTTCCCGTCCAAGAGTGACGGCATTCCAGCGCCGAAGTTCGTCCATTTGCTCCCGAACTTTAATTTCAGCTTTTTTCCGGGCATCAATATCACGGGTCGTCCCGGCAATTCCAATGATCGTTCCATCCAGATCATAAATTGGATCCAGAACAACCTCAAAGAACTTCTGATCTCCATCAATTGTCGCGGTTGTTTCGGATACGACGGTTTTTTGAGTGTCATATACCAGTTTATGAAGCCTATCCCATTCCTTGCATTGGTCATCTGGAAAGCCTAATTCTTGATGCGTTTTGCCTATTATCTGATCATTTGTCAAGCCGAGTAGTTTACACAATGCCGTGTTGACATGGGTAAAATGACCCTGGAGGTCATAGCTGTATATTGAATCCGAACTGGCTTCATCGATTAATTTGTATCGTTCCTCAGATAACCGCAAGGATTCGTCCAGTGCCTTTCGGTCTGTGATATCCCTGGCAACACCAACAATAATATTTTCATCCGGGTAAGGGAATGAATTCCATGAAAGCCATTTGTAATTTCCATCTTTACAAAGATAGCGATTCTCAAATTGCAGAATTTCCTGACCGGTGTCCAATCGTTTGGTCTTAATTTCCTCTGTTTGGATTCTATCCTCGGGATGTACAAATTCCAACCAGGGTTTTGCGTACAATTCATCCAATGTCCACCCGAGAGTGTTTTCAACAGCCGGGTTAAGTACCTTGAAATACCCATCAAAACCGGCGATGAAAAGCATATCCATTGAATGGGTAAAAATCTTATCTCGCAGTTGCAATGCTTCAAATGTTTTCTTATTCTCAGTAATATCTTGAACCTGTGTAATGAAATGGCGTGGTTTGCCGGCTGCGTCAAGTATCAATGTTGAATTGATTGTGACATAGATAACCTGACCGTTTTTGTGGATATACCTTTTTTCAAAATGGATGCTATACGTATCTGATGATACAGGATACTGCAATTGCTCTTTCGACAATTCAATATCATCCGGGTGTGTGACCATATTTATTGATTGACCCAGTAATTCTTCCTGTGAATAACCCAGCATCTGGCACAAAGAATTATTGACCCGTATGAATGCCCCATCGAGTGACACAATACACATACCTACAGATGACTGTTCAAATGTGCCTCGAAATTGCTCTTCACTTTCGATCAACGCCATATCACCAATTTTTTTGTTGGTGATATCTTCGAAAACAGTCACAAATTGGCCAAATTTCGGACAATATACTGTTACTTTGAACCATTTTCCCAATTCTCTGGCATAATTTTCATAACGTAAATCTCCCCCCATAAGAGCCACTTGACCATATTGTTCAATCCAGTAATCTTCGGTGCCTGGCATCACTTCTTTTACTGTATGGCCAATTAACTTGTTCCTCTGTAACCCGGTCAATGTTTCAAACGCAGGATTCACATCTAAAAAACGATAATCTACTGGCGTTCCTTTGCTGTCCAAGATGATTTCATGGAGAGCAAAACCCTCTACCATCTCTTCAAAAAGTAACCGGTACCGTTCTTTTGAAAAATTAAGCGCTTCTTCCATTCTTTTGCGATCAGAGATATCGCGAACCACGGCAAGAACCCGTTTTTTTCCAGAGAGGATAGTCCTGTTGAGAACTACTTCCGCCCAGAATGTCTTACCATTATTCTTTCGGCATAGCCATTCAAACGTCTGCGGCCCTTCAGATGTGGCTTTCCTGATCAGATCAACCACTTTGTTTGAATTCGCTTTATCATCTCCATAGGAAATATCTGAGATGGACTTTGAGAGTGCTTCCGTCTTTGAAGCGAAGCCGAACATTTTTACCATAGTGTCGTTTACATCAATGATCTTACCCGTTTCGGAATCCTGAATGAAGATTGATTCGGTTGTGGAATTGATGATTTGTTTAAAATTTTGCTCGATTTCGAATCGGGCTTCTTCTGCCTGAAGCTTTGCCAACGCGATTGCCACATAGTCAACCAGATATTCGAGAGTTTCTATATTTCCTTTCGTATGCCACCCGATCCGTTTGTCATTAAATTGGATCAAGCCATATGTAACTTCATTGTGGCGTATCGGTATCAGCGCGACAGATTCATACCCCGAGCCGTTACAACGATTGCGGGTTGTGGATTGCCTGTCTTTTCCTGTTGTGGTGGCCAATAGCTTTGATGTATTGCCCGTCCAGAAACTGCCGTGTGGTGTAAAGAATGGTTTAGTCGCGTCAAACCGTCCGCGGATGATATTTCCGCACATACACTCCAATACCGGGTCTCCGCCAGATTCTCTAAAAATCTTCCCATCCTCGTCATACGCGCACAAGGACCGTTCCATTTCAACAAACTGATCCGGGAAACCCGTCGTCTCAAAATACGGGAAATCATCACCATTCCTTAGCCGGATGCCAATCGCTTCACTGCCGGTATATGATTTGAAAAATGAAAGCAAATCACGGATGAAGTCACTCTTAGAAACAGCCGAGTTGCATATTGCGAATATTTGTCTCTCTGCCTGATTTAGCCTAATTGAATTGACTCTATTGGTAATATCTTCATACATGAGGTGATAATACGTCCGCTCACCAATCGTCACTTTTTGCAGACTCATGGTGACTTTACATGTTTCGCCCGTTTTTGTCACAAAATTTGTGTCAAATTGCGTGACAATACCCGGACCTTCAGATCCGGAAAGATGATTCGCGAGTTCAGAGTCACCTTTCGTTTCATGGTCTTGAATGCTTATTGACCTGAATTCATCAGGCGTGTATCCGAGAATTTGATGTGCAGTTGAATTGAACTCAACCGGAAGCTTTGTGTCGGTATCAGCCAGAACAATTCCCAGATGTACCGGTGCAAGATGTTTAATAAACTGATAGTAGGCCTTAAGATCAGCAGATGGGAGGAAATTATCCGGAGCAGATGATCTTTCATTTGAATCCATTTGAAGTTCCGGCCTCCATGAGAAATCTTAAAAAATCGGCAAGTACTGTTTAACTTAAGCTATCGATGGGGCATAACCATGGTGGAAATAATGCGATTCCTTCAACAAGATACAACATATTTTGATTGTATACAATGAATTCTATATGAAAATCATTTTTATAATTTAAGAATAGAGTACATTTCTTACCCCACAAATAAGAGATTTACTGGAAGAGCTATTGCCATTTCTTCTAATGGCTAAACAAAACGCTCCCGATTTGGGGTAACATCAAAAGTCTTTACTTGACAGCACCAATCGCCGGTTCTATAATCTAGCCACCATGCGGGTGTCGCCAAGTGGTAAGGCAGTACCTTCCCAAGGTACCATTCGTGAGTTCGAATCTCATCACCCGCTCTTTCCCACCAATAAGAAAATTTGAATAAAAGTGTTACAGTACGGGGCGCCCACAGCGCTCCGTTAGTTTACCCTTTACGAGGCAGCGTATGACAGATCCTGTTAGCATTCCCTGGGGTAAAGAAACGATCAACCTGTCATTGCCATCCGAATGGCACCTTGCCGGGTTGTTTGAACCATCCACATCCTTACCACCGGTTGACGTTCCTGTCGCGGTAAAGAACGCCATAAACAGACCAGTTTTGTCACCATCTCTGCGCGCGTCTACCAAACCAGGCATGCGTATCACAATCGTTATCGATGACCTTAGCCGCCCCACCCCGGTATCACTGATTTTGCCAATCGTCCTGGAAGAAGTCACCGCGGCAGGCGCTGATTTATCGAACATCACCGTGATCCCCGCCCTGGGCGTTCACCGCCCGATGACGGAAGACGAAGTCCGCATTCGTATGGGTGATCATGTTCCTCCTGATATCAAATGGGAAAGCCATGATTGTGACGATCCGGAGAAAATGGCATACCTCGGCACAACAAGCCGCGGCACACCGGTCTGGATAAACCGTACGGTGGCAGAAAGTGACCTGATCATCTCGATCGGCTGCATTGAACCGCATATCATCGCCAGTTTTGGCGGCGGATATAAAAATATCGTCCCGGGAGTCGCCGGGCGGTTGACCATCGCCCATAATCACGCCATCAATTGCCAACCGGGAACATTCAACATGGTCGGTCAACCCATTGAAGGCAACCCGATGCGCGTTGACCTCGAAGAAGCCGCGGGTATGATGCACAAACCGGTATTCATCATTAACGCGGTTTTGAACAGCTCCCTCAAACCTGTGCGTTTTGTCGCCGGAGATCCCATTTCCGCCCACCGTGAAGGCTGCCGTACAAGCGCGGAGATTTACAGCGCCCGGATGCCTAAAGAAGCGGATGTTGTTATCACTTCATCGAACCCGATGGATTCTGACTTGCGGCAGGGTGTAAAAGCGCTGGCAAACACCATCCGCGCGGTCCGCCGGGGAGGCGTTTTGATCGTTCTGGCGCGCGCGGAAGAAGGGCTCGGTGTGTTCGGGCTGGCCAATAAAAAATTACCCGTCAGCCGGGGCATATTAAAGCTGGTCGCCCCGATAATTCTTCCTCTTGTTCCCAGGTTGAAGATGAAGAACATGGGTGAAGAAGATAAAATCTTCCTGTATTTCGCCCTTCAGGCAATGAGCCGCTGCCGTCTGGTTATGTACGCGCCCACTATTCCTCAGGAAGCTTGTGACAATCTGGTTTTCATCGAATTTGTCAATTCACCGCAAGAAGCTATTGAATTAGCACGGCAAAAATTTTCAAAGAAAGCTGATGTGGCCATCTTCCCGCATGGCGGTATGACGTATCCAATCGTGGGATAAAAAAACCACCCCAATCGGGGTGGTAATTCCGGTTTACGAGTGCGCTGGGGGGGACTTGAACCCCCACGCCTTGCGGCACATGGCCCTCAACCATGCCTGTCTGCCAATTCCAGCACCAG
>CAYOKC010000083.1:0-16682 GCA_964404415.1 uncultured Leptolinea sp.
CTTCTCTTTTTACCGATTTGCCGTTCCCGGCGAAATCTCTGTTCTCAATCGCGGGCAGAAGTTTACCCGCATTCCTGTACCTGTCAAGGGATTCTGCAAAAAATGGCCTTACCAATTTTCACGGGTTATAATTTAATTACTATGGCCGCTCACGCACCCCGCCGTTCCGGTTCATCCAATTTACTGGTTCAACTCCTGCTCACTCTGATCGCCGGGTCTTTCTTCTTTTTAAGCTTCTTTTTTGTTACATCCTTGCTGTACCAGGCCTGGTACAGTGAACGGATCTTCCCCGGGGTTTCCATGTTGGGCGTTGACCTCGGTGGTTTGACTCCCGCCGAAGCGGAACAGGTGATCAATATCTCTTTCCCGTATCCCCGCAATGGCTCTGTCAAATTGGTTTATCAGGAAAAATCCTGGGCATATACTCCTGAAGAATTGGGGCTGTCACTCGACCCGAAGACTTCCGCCCAAAACGCGTTCAATATCGGCCGTGAAGGCTCCTATTTCCATAAACTCAACGAACAGTTGACGTCTGCCCGCAGCGGAAAACTCCTCGCTCCCACGTATATTTTTGACCAGCGCCTCACTGCCAGTGTTCTGGGTGAGATCGCCGCGCAGGTCAACCACCCGTTGATCGAAGCCAATATTGATATTACTGGGGTGGAGGTAAAAATCCGTTCGGGTGAGACCGGCCGCGAAATGGACCAGTCTGCCACCCTGGATAAAATACGCGCCCTGATGGAAACCATGATGAGCGGCTCGGTGGATCTGAAGGTACAAACCACGGAGCCGGCTGTAGTGGATGTGGAAAAAACAGGCGCCATCGTCAAAAGCGTGCTTTCAGCCCCCCTCACGATGACCATGCCGCCAGCCGAGGGCGAACAACCCGGCCCCTGGAGTATAGATCCGGAAACACTGGCCGGTATGTTGACCCTTCACCGTGTTCCGCAGGGCGAACGTTCTGTGTACCAGGTGGAATTGAACAACCAGCTTCTGGTTCCGTATCTCAACAACCTGGGCAACAAAACCAATCTTCTGGCCCGCAACGCGCGGTTCATCTTCAATGACCAGAAGAAACAACTTGACCTGCTCGAACCCGCGGTGATCGGCCGCACGTTGAATGTCTCGTCAACGATCGGCGCCATCCAACAGAAGGTCGCCGCCGGCCAGCATGACGTAACCCTGGCCTTTGATTATCAGAATCCCGATGTGAAAGACGATGCCACTACCGATACCCTGGGTGTAAGGGAATTGGTTCGGGCTGAAACAACGTACTTCTATGGGTCCAGCCCTGAACGTGTGCAAAACATTGTGGCCGCCGCCGCGCGGTTCCACGGTTTGCTCGTCGCCCCCGGCGAGACGTTCTCGATGGCCAAAGGCCTGGGTGATATCAGCCTGGATAACGGTTTCGCCGAAGCCTGGATCATTTACGGCGGCAAGACCATCAAAGGTGTGGGCGGCGGTGTCTGCCAGGTGAGCACCACCCTGTTCCGGGCGGCCTTCTACGCCGGTTTCCCGATCGTGGAACGTCACCCGCACGCGTACCGGGTGGGATACTATGAAAAAACGGCGGGAAATCGTATCGACCCGTTGATGGCCGGCATGGATGCTACAGTTTATGTACCGGTGGTTGACTTCCGTTTCGCCAACGATACCCGCTACTGGCTGCTGATGGAAACATATGTCAACCCTGATAAATACAGCATCACCTGGAAGTTCTATTCCACCAAAGACGGACGGGAAGTAAAAGCGGATTTCAGCGGACCGTTGAACATTGTTGAAGCCCCGGAACCCCTGTATAAAGAGAATCCTGAACTGGAAAAAGGTGACATAGTCCAGATGGAATGGGAAGCCGCCGGCGCCGACGTGAACGTCCGCCGCACCGTCACCCGCAACGGGGAACCCTACCTTTCGGATGAATTCAACACTCATTATGAACCATGGCAGGCTGTGTTCGACTACGGACCCGGAACCGAAGGAATTCCAACTCCCTCGGCTGATGAAGAGACCCAGACACCAACCCCCTGACCCCGTGTGGTAGAATCCGGCTGAATCACCCGAGTAACTGATCTGCTTCTGGAGGCACAACGTGGTTAAAAAAGAACTGTTGGATATTCTGCGCTGCCCGGCTTGCGTTCGCGAAAAAGAAGGGCTGCTTGACCTGCACAAAGAATCATGGCTCATCTGCAAAGATTGCGGCCGCAAATACCCCATTGTGGAAGATATTCCGGTCATGCTGATCGATGAAGGTGATAAATGGGTGAACACAGCTGTTGACCAGCTGCCTGTTCCTCCCCCCAAAATTGTGTAAAACAATATTGGTGGTATCATTCTTGCAACAATCCGGGAAACCATCTTTCATTGTCCCGGATTAATAGGATTAACATACTCGTATGGCCAGATCAAATTACCGCTCAGCGCGGCCCCGTCCGAAGGGTGACCGGGTAACCGCGGTCATCCTCTCTGTTTTCGCCGTCCTGGCTGTAGGCACGGCAATAATTGCTTTTTCCATGGTTAAGAATGTTGTCGCCGGTTGGGTTATGCCGGACGTTCCCGGCGCGCCGGTTGACGCCTCGGGCGGTACATCCACCGATAACATTCAGGTTCCCTCCGGGCCTCAGGCATCACAACCGCTGCAAGCCGGTGACGGCCCCGCGGCCAAAGCCTGGGATGGTTCCCGCCGGGTGACCGCCCTATTGATGGGTTTGGACTTCCGTGATTGGGAAGCCAATGAACCGGCTGCCCGCACTGACAGCATGATGCTGGTGACCTACGATCCGATTTCCAACACCGCCGGAATGATGTCTATCCCTCGCGATATGTGGGTGTATATCCCTGGCTTTGATCATGGCAAAATCAATACCGCCTACTACCTGGGGGAAGTCAATAAACTCCCCGGCGGCGGCCCTGCTCTTGCCGTACAGACAGTGGAACAATTCCTGGGTGTTCCGATCGATTTCTACGCCCAGATCGATTTCAATTCGTTTGTCAAATTCATTGATGAGATCGGCTGCATCGATATTAAAGTGCGTGTGCCGATCACTATCGATCCTCTCGGACAGGGCAATACCAAAACACTTCAGCCGGGTACACAGCCCTTATGCGGCGCGGATGCCCTGGCATATGCCCGCCAGCGTCACACCGATGGCGGTGACTTTGACCGTGCCCTTCGTCAACAGGAAGTTATTCTAGCCGTACGCAATCAGGTTTTCAACCTCGGCAAACTTCCCGACCTGATCGCCAAGTCACCCAAACTGTATTCCGATATTGCCTCCGGCCTGCGCACCAACCTGACCCTGTCACAGGTGGTTCAGTTGGCTCTGGCAGCGCAGCGGGTTCCCAAGGAAAACATTAAACAGGCGATCATCGGCACAGATGACTGCCAGATCGCCATGTCGGCCGATGGCCTTTCGATCCTTATCCCAAACCCGGATAAGATCCGAGTAGTGCGGGATTCGATCTTCGCTTCCGGCGGACCCATTGCCCCCGTAGTCCTGGCGCCCACTCCGGCCGGTGACGCGGCACAGGCAGCCGCGGCAGCTCCTGCCGACCCCGCTGCCACAGCTACGCCCATTTCCGTGGCGGATCTAACCACGTTGATGGTCAACGAGCAGGCCCGCCTGATGGTCCAGAACGGCACCACCACCGGCGGACTGGCGGAACGCGCCGGCACCTACTTCCAATCCATCGGAATGACAGTTGTTGGTGTTGGCAATGCCAACCAGCCCTACGGGCAGATGTCATTGATCGATTATTCCGGCAAACCGTACACAATGAAATTCCTGGCGCAATTGCTCCAGATTCCTCCGGACCGGATTTTCAGCCAATATGACCCGAACCAGCCCGGAGACGTGGCCGTGATCATCGGCGAAAACTGGCAGAGTGTAATGACCCTGCCGTAAAACAAAATAAGAATAACCGGCGGGAGCAGATGATTTTGCTCCCGCTTTTTTATCCCTGATTCCATAGGTTAAATAAAACAGACCTTTAAGCGATAATAAAAACAATTCATTAGCGATTGACAACAAAAAACCGTCTACCGGAGGTAAGAGATGACACAGAGTCCTGCTCCCGCCTCAAAACAGACTATCCCGCTGGTTGCCGGCATACTTTCCGGACTGGGGATCCTCTGTGTGATCGTCAGCCTGTGTTCACTCGCCGGAATATTTTTATTTTCCGTTCGCGGTTCTGAAGAGGTAGTCACCGGACCGGCACCATCATCCACCCTTCAGCCTCCAGAATCCGCATTTACACCTCCAGCCGTTGACCCCGAAGAACAAACCTGGCTGGTGATCCTGTATTTTGACGCGGATGATCCGGTACTGGAAGAAGATATGCTTTTTGACCTGAATGAAGCCGAGATGGCCGGGTCAAACAGCCGCGTCAAAATCGTGGCGCAGGTTGACCGGTTCAAAAAAGGGTACAAAGGTGACGGAAACTGGACAGGCGCCAAACGCTTTGAGGTATTCCATGATACTGACTTAAACACCATCCGTTCCCGCGTTGTGGAAGAGCCGGGTGAAGTGGACATGAGCGACCCGCGGGTGCTTATTGATTTTGCCGCCTGGGCTATTCAAACCTATCCGGCCGACCGGCATGTGTTGATACTTTCAGACCATGGCATGGGCTGGCCCGGCGGATGGACAGACACGGATAACCACGGGGATGATTTTGTGTTCATTTCCACCGCCAAACTGGAAAAAGCCCTGCAGTCCATTGTGAAGACAACCGGCATCGGTCAATTTGACATAGTCGGCCTTGATGCCTGCCTGATGGGTATGCTGGAGGTTTATACCGCCGCCGCGCCATACAGCCGGTTCATGGTGGCATCAGAAGAGGTGGAACCCGGCCTGGGTTGGGCGTACGCCGGTTTCCTCACGGCGCTCACAAATTCACCGGAAATGAACCCGGCTGATCTGGCAAAAACGATCGTCGGGACCTATATCAAAAATGACGAGCGGATTGTCAACACAGAAGCCCGTGAAGCTTTCCTGAAGGATTCCGGACTTGACCCGGAAATGCCACAAGAGACCCTGATCAAAGGCCTTTCGGCTGACAGCACACTGGCAGCGGTAGACCTCACGGCTATGCCGGACGTTCATGAGAAGTTAAATGCGTTTGTTACCGCGATGAAAGAGACGGATCAGAAAAAGCTGGCGGATTCACGGTCTTACGCCCGGGCGTTCACCAATACATATGATGATTCGCTGCCTTCACCCTATCTGGACCTGAGCAATTTCACCGCCATGGCAGCCAGACGCGTGAATGATCAGGCTGTTTCTAAAGCCGCGTCCGCCTTACGCATCGCCATCGATCAGGCTGTGATCGCCGAAACCCACGGCACAAACCGGCGCGGTTCCACCGGAATGTCCATCTATTTCCCGGTCTCCGAGTTGTACTGGAACAAGAACGCAGGGGTCCAACTATATACCTCGCTTGCTTCACGGTTCGCCAAAACATCGCTCTGGGATGATTTTCTGGCCTTCCATTATGCCCGGCAGGATTTTGATAAAGGAGTTCCGGATATCAGGCAAAAGGTCCCGGCGCCAGGTCTGGGTGAGAATATTCAGATCTCACCGCTGAGACTCTCCTCTGAAAGTATCTCATCCGGTGAAACAATATGGGTTCAAACCACAGTCAGCGGAACTCAGATCGCCTACATCTATCTTCTCACTCTACTGGAAAAAGACAAAAATAATTACCTGCTCTACTATCTGGATTACTTCAGGGGTGTGGATGTACGTGAAGAAGAGGGGGTTTATTATCCGGTGTGGAAAATGGAAAGGGGTTCGATACCCATCGATATCCAATGGGTTCCGTCATCCTTTGGGGTATGCAATGGAAAAATCTGCGCCTTCGCTCATCTTAACCCGGAAACATTCGGAAAATTGGATGAGGAATCTATGTATTCGACCGCCGGACGGTATGTGTTCAAAGAGGATAACATCGTTCGCGACGCCCGCATGTACTTCCGTAATGATGACGAGGCGTCCATGACCCGTGTGACGGGCTTCACCGGTGGAACCGGAACCGGTCTGGCGGCAGCGCCCATCAATCCGGCCCGGGGTGACGAATGGCAGTTTGTGGATACGTGGCTGTCACGCGATGCCAATGGCGGATTCTCGTTCACGTATCGTGACGGGAACCGTATCCCCTTTGGAAATGTGCCTTTTTATTTTGGGATTCGCGAGTCTGATGCCGGACGGTACCGGGTGGCGATCATGGTAGAGGATATGGATGGAAATGATTATTTCCAGTTCGCCCCGCTGGAAATTACTCCAAAATAAAAAAACCTCCGGTTACCCGGAGGTTGAGATCTTGCTGACAACTTTTTTCAAATATTCGGTGTATTTCACAAACGCATCCTTGCCTACGGAAGTAACCTGACACACCGTTTGCGGTAATTTTCCGTTGAACGTTTTTTGTATTTCTATGTAACCGGCCTCGCCCAGTTTGGTCAGATGAACTGACAGGTTTCCGCGGGTCAGACCGGTCTCGCGTTGGAGGTAGACAAAATCCGCTTTTTCCACAGAAGACAGGATGGTCATGATCATCAACCGTGAGGGCTCGTGGATCAATTTATCAACTTCGGTTAGGGACCGCCAGTCTTCGTTCATTCAGTCCTCGTTAATTCCCGGATTTTCAAGCGGATTCTTCCGTAAATAGGTGATCAAAGATGTGATGCCGGCAACCAGCCATCCCAATCCCGATCCCGCAAGCAGCAGCCCCATCTGGATTTCATCTGAAACCGGCATCCGGGCTGCCAGGTAACTGACTACCACGATCCACGCGGCCAGAATATGGAACCGGTTTAGGGGAATTTGCACTCCCATGTAGACGGTAAACGCCGCGATCATCAAACCTGTACCGAATACCAGCCAGAATGGATCCATCCGGCTGATGATCACATTGACTACAATGGAGACCATAAAAGCGATGATCAGTGCTTTTACCATTCGCGCCTTGCGCGAAGGTCGTTCGGGCTGAATATACTTGACAAAACCGGTACGCGGGTAGGTCACTTTCTCTTTCATGGACCGCACCCATTTGTTGCCAAATACTATACCGCACAGGATTACCAGCGGATACCCGATTCCCACGATCACGGCGGAACCGATGGACGGACGAATGATCAGGGTGGCGCTATTTAGTAATCCGAGGATCACAAAGATCGCGCCAACCAAAATTTCTGAGAAGCCGTCAATATACCAGTATTGACGGGTCCGTTCAATGGTGTTCTTAATCGATGTTGTCATTATTATATCCTTTTCGTAAACATGTTTATATTACAAACTTGTTTTTAGTATATACAGAATCTATTACCTGTCAAGAGGTAACTTTCCGGGAGATAAGAACAATGGTTATAATCAAAAAATTATGAAAAACGAATCACATGAAATGATTGAAGTACAGGTAGGAATACTATTACTGGAAAAAGGTCTGAAACTGGCGGTAGCTGAATCGTGTACCGGCGGTTTGATCGGTCATCGCATCACAAACATCGCGGGCTCTTCGGAATATTACCTGGGTTCCGTCACGGCGTATGCTTACGAAGTTAAACAGCGCCTGCTGGGTGTAAAAGCTGAGACACTGGCACAGCATGGCGCCGTCAGCCGGGAGACTGTCATTGAAATGGCGCAGGGCATCCGGAACTGTTTGAGCGCGGATTTTCCTGTCGAACATACAGTTGGATTATCCGTCAGCGGCATCGCCGGTCCCGGGGGCGGAATACCCGGTAAACCGGTGGGACTGGTGTGGATCGGCTTGAGCACTCCGCAAGGTGACCACGCCTTCAAACTACTCTGGAAAGGCGACCGAATCCAGAACAAGGAAAACTCAGCCGAGGCAGCCCTGGAATTCCTGCTGGGATATCTGACAGAAAGCCTTCCACCTGATACGCCCCACGATGAGGGCTGATGGAGAAAAAAAAGACCATCCTGATCCTCACGGCAGACGCCGGGTTCGGTCACCGCAGCGCGGCGCTGGCTGTGCAGGCCGCGTTGCAGGAACTGGCGGGCGATGATTGTGAACTACACCTGGTCAATCCGCTGGAAGACAAACGGTCTCCCTTTTTTTTGCGTGACAGCCAGGCGGATTATGATCTGATCGTCAAACAGGCACCGGAGTTGTATAAATTGGGTTATGAAGCCAGTGACAACCCCATACCCAGTGCCATAGCGGATACGGCTCTGGCTGTTTTGCTTTACGAGGTAATGAGTGACCTGGTAGACACCTACAAACCGGATGCCATTGTGACTACCTACCCGCTCTACCAGAGCGCGTTGGAAGCGGTGTTTACTATTGACCGTGTCTTTGTGCCGCTATTCACCGTGGTGACAGATCTGTCAACCGTGCACCGCATCTGGTTTCACAAAGCCGCCACCGCGTGCCTGGTGCCAAACCAGACTGTGCGCGACCAGGCAATAGCCGGCAACCTTGATCCGAAAAAAGTGATCGAAACGGGTATTCCCGTATCACCGCGGCTGAACAAAGAAACCCGCACCAAAGCCGAGATCCGCCGTGAACTGGGATGGGACGAGAATAAAGTGACCATCCTTGCGGTGGGCAGCAAGCGTGTAGACCGCTTGATAGAAACAGCCAATACATTGAACCATTCCGGATTCCCGATCCAGCTGGCTGTGGCGGCAGGGAAAGACCAGAACCTGTACGATGGTATGAAATCCATAGACTGGCATATCCCGGCTTATCTATATGAATATGTGAGCAATATGCCGTTAATGATGCACGCTGCCGATGCCATCATTTGCAAAGCCGGCGGATTGATCGTCACAGAGAGCCTGGCCTGCGGATTACCCATCCTGCTGGTGGACGTTCTGCCCGGGCAGGAGACCGGCAACGCGGAGATGATCCTGCAGGGCGGCGCGGGAGATATGGTTACAACACCCATGCAGGTACTCGAGACCATGAGCCACTGGATGATCAATGACCGTGCTTTACTAAAAGTACGCGCCGAAAACTCACGCAAAATGGGAAAACCGGATGCCGCCCGCGATGTGGCGCAGATCGTCTGGAAAGCTTCGTTGGAAGGTCCGGTAGACCGTCACAGGCAGCGCATCGCCGGCCGCACCAGCTTACTTCACATTCTCGAATCGTACCGGGCTCCGGTGTGGGACCGGCTGACCGAATTGAGGGCAAAAATTGACCGCAGTTGACCGTAATCCTTTTGTTGTACTGATCTCAGCCAACGCGGAATGGGGCCCGGTGAAGGAGTATTACCGGCCACCCCGCGTAGAGGCAAATCCATACGGTGAATATTTTCAAGAAATAATTCACAAACAACCTGTCATATTCCAGCATGGCGGGTGGGGGAAGATCGCCGCGGCCGCTTCAACAGAAATGGCTGTCAACCGCTGGAACCCGGAGATGATCATCAATATTGGTACCTGCGGCGGTTTTTCCGGCCAGATCGAGCGGGGAGCGATCCTTATGCCCGACAGCACCCTCGCTTATGACATCATTGAGCAAATGGGTGACGCGCAGGAAGCCATAGAGGCATACACCACCCGGTTGGACCATTCCTGGTTAAAACAGCCGTATCCATTGCCTGTGAAGGGCGGCATCCTGGTTTCCGCTGACCGGGATATCGTGCCGGAATCCATCCCCGGCCTGATCGCACAATACCATGCGCGCGCGGGCGACTGGGAAAGCGCGTCCATCGCCTGGGTGACGGCAAAAAAGCACAACCGCCGTTGCCTGATATTGCGCGGAGTGACCGATCTGGTATCACCACAGGGCGGTGAAGCCTACGGCGGGATAAACTTTTTTGAACAGGCCTCCCGGAAGATCATGGACAGTCTGTGCGCATCCCTGCCCGGATGGCTGGCTTGCGCCGGCTATTAACTTATACAGCCTTCCATACCTGATATAACCCCAGGTTTCCAGTGTGTCCGTCGTGGTATGACGACGATACCACATGCCAGCCAGTGGATTCCGCCATTGCGCGCAGATCGTCCTCCGTGAACAGGTGCACATAGCGCAATCCCGCGCTCTGGGGAGAACCTTTGGATGATTGACGCCAGTCGAGCAGAATGTCACCCTCTTCCACCTGTAACTCGCTCAAGCCGGCGGCTTCCCACGGCTGCCTGCGTGACAGTAATTTCGGGCTGTTCTGGATCTGCCAGACGGATAGGATGAAATATCCACCCGGTTTGATCAATGATCGAACCCGGGACACAAAATCAACCTGGTTATCCCTTCCCGGCAGATGGTGCATCACGGCAAAAGCCATAATGCCGTCAAAAGGGGTTCCCTCCAGGTTTTCCTGCCAGCCAGCCGCCATCAGATCCCGCTGGTGAAAGGCAATACCCAACTCTTCAGGCAATCTTTCAGGCAAACCAGCCCGGGCTTCCGCCAGCAAACCGGCGGAGAAATCCACCCCGAGGTACAGCCCCTGCCGGGTGCTTCCGTCAGATCGTGGTCGAAGCCAGAATTCTGCCAGTGCGCCGCTGCCGCAGCCAAGGTCAAGATACCGCCCATCCGGCAGGTCTGTCACAGCCTGACGAACACCATCCTGAATACGGCGGCGTGTGGCGGCAAAGGGTTCAGCATAATCCTGATAAAATCGCCTGTTGATCTCCAATAATGCGTGTACAATCGTCTCATCCATAGATTTATTATAGATACTCACAGGGTTACAGGGTAATGGTTGATATTGAAAAATGGACGGAATCGCGCCGCTTCACTCCAGAGAAGCTCGCAGCAGCCCGTATCATACTCGAAGAAGTAAAAAATGGTGCGGACGTATTTACGGCCATCCGCAAGAATCCTTTAAAGGGTGTTGGCTATCTGGCCAAACACACACTGGTTGAAGCCTACCGTCTGCTGGTAGCATCCGGCGAATGGGCGGAAGATACCGAATTATTCAAGCGAATCCGCCTGAAACCGGTACGCACACTATCCGGCGTGACCACCGTCACCGTGCTGACCGGGCCGCATGAATGCCCGGGTAAATGCATCTTCTGCCCCGATGACGCCCGCTTGCCCAAGAGTTACCTGTACGGCGAACCGGGCGCCATGCGCGGCATGCAGAACGACTTCGATCCATTCCGCCAGGTAGCATCCCGCCTGGAAGCCCTGGACGCCGTTGGGCACCCGATCGACAAAATCGAATTGCTTATCCTGGGCGGCACGTTTACCGCCTATGACCTTGAATACCAGGAATGGTTCATCCGCCGCTGTTTTGACGCCATGAACGGCTTTGACGCCGCCACGTTGGACGAAGCCCAGTTAGCCAACGAGAACGCGGACCACCGCAATGTAGGCCTGGTGATCGAAACCCGTCCGGATGAGGTTACACCGGCTGTGCTGGCCCGTTTGCGCGTGCTGGGTGTCACCAAGGTGCAGATCGGCGCGCAGAGCCTGGATGACCACCTGTTGACCATTAATAAGCGCGGGCATACTGCCGGTCAAACCCTGGAAGCGGTGTGCAGACTGCGCGCCGCCGGGTTCAAGGTGGTATTGCACTGGATGCCCAATCTTTTAGGGGCGACCCTTTTAAGCGACCGCGAAGACTTCGCTCGGCTGTGGTCACAGGGTTACTGCCCGGATGAGATCAAGATCTACCCCACCCAGCTTGTGGAAAATTCCGAGCTCTTCACTGTCTGGCAGCAGGGCCTGTACCAGCCCTACACAACGGAAGAGTTGATCCAATTGATGGCCGACCTCAAGGTGACCATCCCGCGGTACTGCCGGGTTAACCGCGTGATCCGTGATATTCCCTCCAACCTGATTGCCGCCGGCAACAAGCGCAGCAGCCTGCGCATGGATGTTCAAAAAGAACTGGAACACCGCGGACAGCGTTGCCAGTGTGTGCGCTGCCGTGAAGTACGCGGCGAGCAGGTCAACCCGGGCGAGATGGGGTTCCATGACCTGGCCTATTCCGGACCCGCCTCAACCGAGCATTTCCTGTCTTATGACACGCCGGATGATAAACTGGCCGGCTATCTGCGTCTGTCGCTGCCGGATCTCTCGATGAACGCGGATGTCAGAGAAGCCATGCCTGATCTTGACGGTGCGGCGATCATCCGCGAGGTCCATGTCTTCGGGCAGGCACAGCCGGTTGGCGGCAGCCAGGCCGGCGCCGCGCAGCATACAGGCCTGGGTACAGCGTTAATACAGGAAGCCGAAAAGATCGCACTGGCAAACGGGTATGAAAAGATGGCGGTCATCTCTGCCGTGGGAACCCGTGTGTATTACCAGAAACGCGGTTTTGAGCGGGGCAGTCATTATTTTGTGAAGAGCCTTTAGCAAGATTAATACCCAAAAGCACTATTCTTTTATAAATCTACAAAAATACTCAGCCGGAGATAGTATCTCCGGCTTTTTGCATACCAGCTCAAGAAAATGGTGATCACCTGTGATGAGAAGATCCATCCCGTTTTGGATGGCAGAATTTAGAATCGGTTGGTCTTTGATATCCCGTATTTCAACTCGCTGAATTTCTGATTCCGAAGCAAGAATAAATCGCAAGTTTTCAAACAGTGTATTCAATATATTTTGTTTTGACGGAAACCGCCTCGCAGCAACTTCCAAGCATTCCTTCAGAATAGACGGACAGAGGAATAATTCTTCCTTTTCACTTACATGCATCAAGACATCGGAGGGGATTGAATCAGGTTTGATAATGGCGGACAGGATTACATTAGTGTCAACCATTACCTTCATTCTGATTTTCCGTATCGGACATTCAACACCTCATTAAGGATATCCTCATCTGAAATAATCACATCTGACATTTCTTTTTGTGCTTTTCCGATGGCCAAACGTGACGAATTTTGAATAACGATCTCTCCGTTCGACTTTTGAAGAAAAAGGATCTTGTCACCGCTTTTTAAAGATAATTTTTTGCGAATCTCAACCGGAATGGTGATCTGTCCGTTTGTGGAAATTTTTGCCAGATTCATAATTAACCTTTCAAGAATTCTTGAATTATAAAGATTTCTTGAGAATAGAATATCACAAATCTGTATGTAAAACAATTGGTGGATTGATCATGGGTACGGATAAATTCTTCTGATCATAAACATTCCATTTTTATTACCTTCTGAAATTCCTTCCACGGATCATTGACCTGTTGGGCAGTCCGCCAGCGGCTGCCGGCAATCCGCGTGGTAAGTGACGCCGGCAGCAGCCGGCTGACGGTGTAAATCGCAAGGTTCACCCACCCGGGGACGACAACCGCTTTTCCCTTTTCCGCCGCATCCACCGTTTGACGTGCAACGGTTCTTGTATCCACCGTGGTGACTGCGCCCCAGAATCCCTGGGCGAAGATTCCTTCCATGTTCTCCACGGTAGTGGGCATTCCAGCCGGGCACAGGGCGGTCACCGTACCAAACTCTTTGGTCTCCTCCCGGAGAGCCATGGAGAAGTCCAGCAAGAAGCGTTTCGTTGCCGCGTATGTCGCTTTATATGGCATGGGGGTGGCCGCCGCCAGGCTGCACACATTGACCAGCACGAATCGGACTTCCGGATCACGCAGGTTGATGATCTCGTGAGTCAGGTCAATTGTGGCTTCAATGTTCAGGTGGATCAATTGCAGAACCTGGTCGCGGGTCCGTTCAAGGAACGCGCCTTCGTGATCCAATCCGGCCACGTTGACCAATCCACAGAACCGGGTGTCCTCAGATTTAATAGTGTTCAACAAATCGGTGCGGGCCTGTCGCGAGGTCAGATCACAGAGAATACCCCGGGCTTCAATGTTGAAGGTTTTACCAATATAGTCTGCAAAACCAATCACACCTTCACGATTATCCGTAAGCAGCAGGTTATACCCACGGCGGGCGAATTCCGTCACCATGGCGCTGCCCAGTCCACCGGTAGCGCCGCTGATCAATACATAACTTTTCATCCATTCCTCCACATTTCAAACAATACATCAGTTTCAAACACTTGTTTTATTTTAGGATTTGTTTTATACTTTGTCAAGTGATTGTTTCAAACAATTGTTTTATAATCAAGTTGATGAAGTAGTTTCTGGAGAATGTATGGAATCCATGTTTGACTACACACCCGCCCTGGCCGGAAAAACAGCCGTGATCACCGGCGCCACTTCCGGCATCGGTTTGGCCACCGCCAAGCTTTTCGCCCTGCACGGCGCGCGGATCATCGGTATTGGCCGTAATGCAGACCGCTGCCGCTCCGCGGAAGCAGAAATCCGGAATACCTGCCCGGGCGAGCGGGTGACGTACCTGCTGGCCGACCTGGCTTCACAAACGCAAGTCAGGAAACTCGCTCAAGAGATCCGCGAGGAATTGCACCGTGAGAACTTAAGCTACCTGGATATCCTGGTCAACAACGCGGGGACGTATTCCCAGAACAAAGTCCTTACACAGGATGGGATAGAAAAGACAATGGCCGTCAATCATCTTGCTCCCTTCCTGCTCACTGACTGTCTCCTTCCCGAGTTGAAACGCGCCCGCAATGGACGGGTGATCACCATCAGTTCGGATTCCCACTACACTATGACCATCAACCCCTCGTCAGTCTTCAACCCGGATTCTTATATTGGTATCCTGGCGTATGGCAAATCTAAATTGGCCAACGTGCTTTTCACGGCAGAGTTCAACCGCCGGAACAAGGGGAGCTCCGTCCACGCGTATGCGGTTGACCCCGGGCTGGTACGGACAGATATCGCGTACAAGGATCAACCGGCCCTTTCACGCTTTATCTGGAAAGTCCGCAGTTCTGCCGGGGTTAATCCTGAAGTTCCGGCCTGCACTGTTTTGTACCTGGCCAGTGAATCATCCATTCTAGAGAGCCGGGAGAGTTACTGGTATGCCCAAAAACCGAAACGATGCAGCCGTATAGCACGGAACTTGGAACTGGCTGAAGAATTATGGGATACTTCAATGAAATTATGCCGCCTTCAGGAGAATGGCTAAATGGGATCAGGACCTGCGGAAGAAAAGATCATCACGGCAGCCGTGGAATGTATTGAAAAATTCGGCATCAAAGGGACCACCGTCCGGCAGATCGCCGAGCAGGCGGGGGTAAATATCGCGGCTGTCAATTATTACTTCCGCAGTAAAGATTCGCTGATCGAACGCTGTATGCAGCAAACCCTGCGCAACGCCTTCGACTGGGACGACCTGAAGCAATTACCCGGTGATACGGCCCCTGAGCATTGCAAGGCCATATTCAACCATCTTCTAGAAGGCGGAATGAATTATCCGGGCATCACCCGCTCGCACTTCTACGATCTTATGGTAGACGGTAATTACACCCCTCCGCTTTCAATGGCATTGGAAGGGTTTATGGATAATTTGATAACAGACATGAGGGCGAAAGGGGCGACCCTTCCCGATTCTGAGTTGAACCTTGCCTGCGCCCAGATCACCAACGCCGTATTCATGTTCATTTTGACGCCACAACTTTTTGATGAAAAACACGGTCTGGATCTTCAAGATCCAGATACGCGCCGGCAGTATGTCAACCGGCTGGTGGACCGGTTACTAAAATGAAACGGGAGGGTTCATCCCCTCCCGTTTAAAATCATTTGAATATTCTTTCCAATGCTTTAGGCGCCCAGCGTTCCACCATCTCGTAAGTGATGCCGTTCTCGCGGCAAATGGCTTCATACAGGCTTGCACTGGGCCGTCGGATGCGCGCCTGGGTATTCAAATCCAATCCCCACAGGCCAAACCGCTGCGTCCAGCCGCGTTCCCACTCGAAATTATCCACCAGTGACCAGTGGAAGTATCCCTTGACTCGCCAGTTGTAATTTGCGGCTTTCCACACCTGGTGCAGATGTTCAATGGTATATCGCGGACGCATAGCGTCATCCGAATCTTCCACGCCGTTTTCCGAGACGAAGAGTGGCACGTCAAACTGCTTCGCCCAGTGCAACGCCCGGAAGATGCCCTCGGGCACACTGGCAATAAATCCTGTCTCGCTCATTTCCGCGCCAGGCGGGGTTGACCGCTTCCCGAACATATCGCCGGGGGCGGTCAGGTCGAATTTCACCAGGTCGCAGGTGTAATAATTAATTCCCAGGTAGTCCTGCGTTCCTTTCGCTTCAGGGACTGCCACCTTTTTCAACACGGCATCCAGTTTTCCGGTCTTTATCGCCCCGGCAAACGTATTGTTATAGATCTGCGATTGCAGGTTGGCCATCCACTGGTCCGGCGCGAAACCCGGCCGGGCCGGCTGAAGGTCACGGTAATTCAGGGCGAATCCCACCCGGGCTTCCGGCTGAATGGCGTGGATTGCCCGGTAAGCCGCCGCGTGACCTTTCAGCATGTTCACCATCACCTGCAGGCCCAGGTTCATGTCATTCTTGCCGGGCGGAAAGCCGCCTCCCATATAACCGCCCCAGATGTACACATTCGGTTCGTTGATGGTCACCCAGAGGGTCACGTAATCCTTCAGGGCTTCCACCACCTTTTTGACAAATGCCTCAAAATAGGGGACTACAGCATCCGTCTCCCAGCCGCCCATTTCCACCAGCCAGAGCGGATCGGTGAAATGATGCAGGGTGACCATGGGCACAAGTTTGCGGTCCAGCATGCCGCGGATGATCTGCCGATAGTGCTCCAGCGCGTCTTCATCCCAGCGGTTAGGCGCGGGTTGAATGCGGCTCCATTCCACCGACAGGCGGTGTGAATTTTGCCCGGCTTCCGCCGCGCGGTCGAGGTTGTTGAAGATCTCGGCCATGACCTCATGCG
>CAYOKC010000084.1:0-16641 GCA_964404415.1 uncultured Leptolinea sp.
AGAGTGGCCGATTGGGCTCGCCTGCTAAGTGAGTGCTGGGGTTCCTCAGCCGCGGGTTCGAATCCCGCCCTCCCCGCCAGTAATTGAGAGCTTGCCAGCAGTGCAGGCTCTTTTGCTCTCAACCGGGGCACCCGAAAGGGGATGATATCCGAATCCCGCCCTCCCCGCCAGCAATTTCATGACAGGTATTTATAAAAGTACCGGTTTTTCTTTTGAACCATTTTCTGATAGTAGCATGAGCCAATTGACTTAGAGCATAACAGATTTTGTTTTTTGATCAAAGTTCAGCAATAGTCTCGTCTGAACTAATCTGTTTACGCTGGAGGAAATATGGCTATTCTTACGTCGGGGAATCTGGCCCTGGAAATCCGCATCGTCCGCCGGGATGAAGAGAACTGGATACACTACGAAATCCTGTTCACGTACAAAGGCAAACCGATTTTCGATGACGCAATCCTGAAATACCGTGACTTTTCCGCTTTCTGGAAAGACAGGCCGCATGGTGGGATAAAGGGGGAACAATGTGATAACGATGTGCTGATAGGTCGAATCGAAGAGGCCCTGTATACGGATGAACCCTGCTACTATGAAGCCATCGAACCCGGGTTTCAAGTGGCCATATACCCGAATCAACACTTTCCTTTTATGCCATCAAGTTATCAACTTATCCACAAATCGGATGAGTTGAGCCAGAAAGAACAGGATATTGAATTGCTGCGCGAACTTGTGGGCGGGCAATTACCAAAAGACCCGTTCACCGTTATTGTCAAATTCGATAGTTTCAATTTCGGCGATGAAGTCGCTTATTCATATGACGGTCCGGCGCTAATAATGGCGGTCACGCGGCAAGAGCTTCGCCAATTCGCGCGGGACCTGTCAAAAGAATATGAAGCCATCGATAAACCGTCTTGAAATAATTTACTCAGGATATATACAGCAGACTGACTTCCACCAGTGAACGGATATTCCGCCCGGTGGAAGTCCTTTAAAACCGGTTATTAACGCTATTTAACGAAATACACCACAGCCAGCACCAACCCCACCGACACAATGATCCACCTCAGCACCCCCGCGTTGACCTTGCCCGCCACCCGGCCGCCCAGCAGCCCACCCATCAGCGAGCCGGCCATCATCACAAATGCCACCGGCCAGTTGATCTGCCCGATGAACGCGAAGAATACCGCCGCGGCCGTGCCGGAGACCAGCCCTATCACCTGCTTGATGGCGTTCAGCCGGGTGAGAGAGTCATCCAGCACCAACCCGGTGACGGCCAGCACGATGATGCTGGCGGCCGCGCCGAAATACCCCCCGTAGATCGTAGCCAGGAAAACCGGTATAACCACCCAGGCGTCCGTAAGGTGAATATGCCCGGCGTCCGACCGGCGCACTAACCAGCGGCGGATGGTATCCTGCGCGGCCAGCAATAACGCCGCGATCAGGATGAGAAACGGGACGATATCATTAAATAACCTTTCCCCCGAACGGATGAGCAGCCAGCCGCCCAACAGCCCGCCCAGCACCGAAACCGGAAGGGTCAACAACAACCGCTTTTCCTGCCCCTTAAGGTCTTTGATCTGGGCCAGCGCGGCGCCGAAGAAACCCGGCATCAGGGCGATCTGGTTGGTCACATTCGCGCTCACAGCCGGGAGGCCGACGGCCATCAACAGGGGAAAGGTCAACAGGGTGCCGCCCCCGGCCAGCGCGTTCACGGCGCCGGCGGCTACCGTCACACTGAAAATTATGAGGTATTGTTCTGGCGTAATAATGTGATTTCCTCTATCATAATACTGTGCCCTTGAAACAGGCCACTTACGGATTTCGTCCCTTTATAACAGATAATCCAAAACAGGCAACCCGCATTTATTTTGAATTTTGCCAACATCGTACATAACGAATGGCGGGTCAACTTCGCGATACGATGACGGAACTCCGATCCTTGAAGGATAATAAATCTAAACACCGTTCTCTGAATGTTCCGGTATTCATATCACACATCAGGGGCAAGGATTTCCGGTTTGGAAGCAGGAGGTCGACATGAAAACGAAACCTTTATCCTTTACTTCCATTTTTGACCTGGTTTTATGTGTCTCAGAAGCGGTTGACCTTGTAAGCCCGCTGGTGGCTGACCATCACAGACGGACTGTCCAGGTTGTGTACAATCTGGCTTCACATTTAAAGATGCCCGAAACTGAGATCCGCGACCTGGTGATGGCTGCCGCGCTGCATGATATTGGCGGCCTGTCACGGCAAGACAGGCTGGGGGCGCTCGATTTTGAATATCAAGACCCGTATGGCCACGCGGTTCGTGGTTACCTGCTGCTGCGCACGTTTGCCCCTTTCAACCGGGTGGCTGATATCGTCCGCTTCCATCATGTGCCATGGAATAATGGAAAAGGCGCGCAATTGGATGGCATCCCTGTATCACCGTCATCGCACCTTCTGCATCTGGCAGACCGGGTTGCCATTCTGATCAACCCGAATATTGAGATACTGGACCAGGTGGAAGGAATTATTCAAAAGATCGAGCCTGAATCCGGTGACCGGTTTGTCCCCAAACAGGTGAAAGCGCTGAAAGAAATATCCAAAGTGGAAGCGTTCTGGCTCGACACGGTTTACTCGTTGTCGCTGAATACCCTGAGCCGGCGTTTAGCCTGGCCGAAATTGGAGATCATGGATAATGATTTTTTGGGGTTATCCAATCTGTTCAGCCGGATCATCGATTTCCGTAGTCCATTTACCGCCACCCACTCCGCCGGCGTGGCAGCCTGTGCCATTAAATTAGGACAGTACGCCGGTTTTGATGACTCGGATTGCCATTACCTGCATCTGGCTGGATTGCTTCACGACCTGGGAAAACTGGCCGTTCCATCAGAGATACTGGAGAAACCTGACAGGCTGACGCCTCTTGAATACGATGTCGTCCGCCGGCACACCTATCACACCTTCCGGATAATGGAGACGCTTCAGATCCTTGATGTTGTCCGGGAGTGGGGGGCCTACCACCATGAACGGTTGGACGGGTATGGTTATCCCTTCCATCTCGAAGAAAATGAAATTCCCATCGGTTCGCGGATCATATCAGTAGCGGATATTTTCACCGCTCTAATCGAGAAACGTCCGTATCGAGACGGACTTCCTCCCCGGGAAGTGATGGATATTCTTAAAAAAGCATCCAGTGAACACCGGATTGACCAGAAGATCGTCACTCTATTGGAAGAGCATCTGGATGAGATCTATGATTCTGTGACAACCAGTCAATTGGAAGCCGGCAAACGATACACAGAATTTATCCAGATGTCTGAGAAACTGACACATCAAGCGTAGATAACGTAACACGCCAAATAAACAGATTGGCCGGATGAGCGTAACTGCTCATCCGGCCAGGAGAAAGAGACAACGTGGAATGGAACCGGGCTACCCTTTTACAGCACCGGCTGTGAGACCCGCGACAATTTGACGTTCTGCAAAAAGATAAAAAATGACAGTTGGAATTGATGCCAGGGTGACAAACGCGGATACAAGTGCCAGGTCCTGCCCCCATTGTCCCTGGAATTGCATGGTACCCAGGGGAAGCGTCCATAACTTATCGTTGTTTAGTACAACAAGCGGGACGAGAAGGTCATTCCAACTGACAATCATTACCAGGGCTGCCACAGCAGCCAGAGATGGTTTTACCAGAGGCAGCATAATTCGCCAGAAGAAATCAAAATTGGTGCAACCGTCAATATACGCCGCATCCTGCAATTCTGTGGGAACGGCAGTGAAAAAACCTTTTAAGATTAGAATATTACCGGATAATTGAAAGGCTATTTGAACCATGATGACTCCAAAAAGGGTATCAATCATGGGAATCCCAAGTTGGGTTAATTGTCGGAGAACAAAGTATACCGGCAGAATGGCAACATTAATCGGGAACATAAGTCCCAGAGTGAAAAGATTGTAAACCCAGTTTTTGCCACGGAATTCGAGTCGGGACAGAACAAAAGACACCAACGCACAAATAAAGACAGTGCCGACCGTGGTCGAAATCATGACGATCATACTGTTCTTCATCATATTCCAGAAGCTGGGTGTTTTCAAAATACTAATAATATTTTCCCAGTGTGGCGGATTAGGAAAATCATAAGGGTGTGAATACATCTGCCCGGTGGTTTTCACGCTTCCAAAAAGTAGAATAATTATGGGAACGAAAATCAGCGTTGTCGCGATGATCAATACAAGGTATTGAAAGAATCGGGGGACTGCTCTGCGCATCCAGCGTGGGGTAATGATGACTCGTTTCATGGATTTTATCCTTTCTAAAGACCTGTAAGGTAATCCGGTTCGCGGGTTAAGCGTTGGTAAAGCAATGAGAAGATGACACACAAAATGAACATGATTATCGCAACGGCGGAACCATATCCAAATTGGAATCGAACAAATCCGAAGCGGTACATATATGTAGCCATCGTCTCACTGGCGTTCACCGGTCCACCCTGGGTCATAATCCATACCAAAATGAATTGTTGGATGGAACCTAGAACAGACATATAAACCGATGTTTTTAAAGTGCTGGATAGTAGAGGTAGTGTGATAAAAAAGAAATTCTGGAACGCATTTGCTCCATCCATCGTGGCAGCTTCTTCGATCTCTGTTGGGATGTTTTGTAATCCGGTCAAATAAAGAAGCATGTGAAACCCAAAATATTTCCAGGTTAGAGCTATGAAAACAGCCATAAGCACTACATTTAGATCACCTAACCAGGCTATAGGTTTTTGCCCCAGGTTAACAAGAATAGCGTTTAAGAATCCTCTTTCTGGATCGGCGTTATACAACAGCATAAACATAATGGCTGTATTGACTTCTGAAAGTACATAAGGCAGGAAAAAAATCGTTCGGAACAGTGATCTCCCGGGAAGTTTCTTTCCAACTAAAACTGCTAATAGAATTGCTGCAGGAAGCTGTAACCCGAGTGAAAGAACGATAATAAGCAACACATTCTTTATGGCTTTCATAAAAACTACGTCAGTAATGATCTTTTCGTAGTTACGAAGACCAATGTTGTTAACAGCAGGCCCCAGACCTTTCCAATCAAATGTGCTGTAATAAACCGAGCGGAAGATGGGATAGATCACAAAGAGAAAGAATAGAATGAGAGCGGGCAGTAAAAATAATATGATGACAATACCATCTTGCGTTCGGCGGGAAAGGCTTTTTCTATTTACTGAATTTTTTTTATCCGATGAAACAGGGAGAGATTCCATAATATCCCTTTCTTGAATGATATATCCGGTAAAAAGATATTTCCCGGATATTGTTCCGCAGGCACTGCGGATTAATACTATGATACATCTGTGAACAACACCTGCGGAACAGGTACTGCTGATTCAACAACAGGTGCGGAAGGGATTACTAAATCCGTTCCGCACCTGTCTTAATGCTTACATCTTATTTCATATTTTCGGCAGCGGAAGCTTCAATAGCTTTCGCTACTTCTTCTGGAGTAGCCTGTCCGGCGAAGAGTTTCTGAGTTTCATCATTGATGGCGCCGCCAACCAGAGCGGGCAGGAACTGATCGTAGTACAGCTGGAAGTATTCGGCTTTTGCGAATGTTTCCTGAACCATTTTCATGTTGGCGTCTTTCAGACCGACTTCGGCGCCTTTGACTACCGGGATACCCGTGCCGCTGGCAGCAATAATGGTCTGATTCTCAACGTTAGTCAGGTATTTGGCAAAGTCGATGGCTTCGGGGGAAGCGTTCTTGCCAATGGCGAAACCATTACCGCCACCGACAACATCGGAGCCTTTACCAGCGCCGCCTTCAACTTCGGGGAAGCCAAACATACCAAGGTTTTTGACACCCTTCTGGTCGGCGCTGTTGGCAGCCTGAACGGAAGGAGACCACTGTCCACCAAGGAGCATGGCAGCTTTGCCATTACCGAGGGTAGCCTGCATATCGTCATGGGTGGCACCCAGGAAGCCTTCCTGGAAGGGTTTCATGTCGTTGAGTTTCTTCAGTTCTTCACCGGCTTTGACGAAAGCGGGATCAGCGAAGGAACCGGAACGATCCAGAGCAGCTTTGAAGGCTTTTTCGCCGCCGATGCGGGTGGCCAGGTATGACCACATGTGCATACCGGTCCAGGAGTGTCCTTCACCCAATGCGATCGGGGTGATGCCAGCGTCTTTCAGTTTCTTGACGTCAGCCAGGAATTCAGACCAGGTGGCGGGTTCTTTGTCAATGCCGGCTTTGGCGAACAGGTCTTTGTTGTACCACCAGGTTACCGCACCCATATCCCACGGAATACCGTAGTTCTTGCCGTCTTTCGCGAAGACAGCCAGGGCGCCGGGGGCGAAGGTATTGCGCCATTCGCCGTTGTTGGCGTCGAGGTCAGGGGTGATGTCTTTCAACAGACCGGCATCGATTTGCTCAACCAATCCAGCTCCACCCCAGCTCTGGAAAATATCCGGAACTTCACCGGACTGCATAACGGTGGTCAGTTTGGTTTTGAAGGCTTCGTTTTCCAGAACGGTGATCTCGATCTTTACATTCGGATGGGCCTTCATGTAATCGTCGGCCATCTTCTGCCAATCAGAAAGCGCGGGATCTTTGGTTGAAATGTGCCACCAGGTAATGGTGACGGCGTCGGCATTCGCGGGGGCAGCGGCGACGGCGGGAGCCGGGGCGGCAGCCATAAGCATAACAGCGATCATGATGAAGCTAAAGATTTTTACAATTTTGTTGCTCATTACATCCTTCTCCTTTTTGATTGTTGAACTTCAAATATGAGAAAAAATCCTTTAGAGCGTCAATGACTGTGGAAAATCACCTCCTTATCAACGATCAACTACGGGGCGGCTGGCAGGAATCACGTATCACCAGGCCGGTCGGCAGTTCAATTCGTTTTGACGGGATATCGGGATGTTTCAATAGATCCAACAACATTTGCGCTGCAACGCTGCCCATATTGCGCAGCGGTTGGCGTACGGTAGTGAGCGCCGGGTGAATGGCTCCGGCCTGGGGGATATCATCAAAACCAATAACAGAGATATCTTCCGGTATGCGTTGACCGGTTTCGCGAACGGCGTCCATCGCGCCGAAAGCCATCACGTCATTCGACGCGAAGATCGCAGTAGGCGGTTCGGGTAAGGTCAATAATTCCATGGCGCTCTTATAGCCATCAAGCTGCTGGAAGGTGCTTTCACGGACCAATTCTTCCGAGAAAGGGATGTGGTGGGTCCACAACGCAGCTTTATAACCTTCCAACCTGTCCACGGCAGAATCCAAGTCCATCCAGCCAGTAATTATTCCTATGCGTTTGTGGCCGAGTTGGATCAGGTATTCCGTGGCATTGAACGCCCCCTGCCAGTTCGTGGCAGAGACGGCCGGACACTCATTCCCCCAACCTTGATGGTCGATCAACACAAAGGGAAAATGCCGGGAATTTAAGATGTCGATATAATCCCTGGGATTCCGGGGAAGCACCAGTATCAAACCATCCACCATACCCTGCGCGAGGTTGGCCACATAATCGGCTTCCAACACCGGTGTGCGGTGGGTGGTGTACAACATCAGGTCATACCCCGATAGCTGCAACTCTGAGTCAATACCCTGGATGATCTCGCCAATGTACCCGGTTCCCAGATCAGGCACCAGCATGCCGATGATGTGGGTTTTCCCGCCGGCCAGGCTGCGTGCCTGGCGGTTGACAACATACCCGAGATCCTGGATCACCCTGGAGACCCGCTCGCGGGTCTCGGTTTTAACATGGGGATCGTTGTTTAAAACACGGGAGACAGTGCCATACGAGACGCCCGCTTGAGCGGCGACTTCGAAAATGGTCACATTGCTGGTAGCTGTTCCCGCGGTTTTCATGAGAGGGGTTGGTTATTTCCTGGTTTTCTGCGTAAGCGTTTACGCAATTTAAACTGACGAAAATAAAATCACCAAAATAATCTGGGAGAACATTCACATAACCGGAAAAACCAGATGGTAATTACCGACTTTTCCGTAGACTGAGTTATTGACATGCGTTCGGGAGTGTTAAATTGTGGAAGCGTTTACAAGATTATTATAGCAAGCGTTTTTTTCATGTCAACTATGAATGTTGGGCAAACAAACAAATTCGGGCATTTTTTCAAGAATCAGGAAGAATATCCATGACAAATATACCGGAATCACCTGCCGAATCTCTATATAAAAAGGAACTCCACCACCGGTGAAGGTGGTGGAGTCACATGAAGGAGCAGGCTGTACTCCGTTCAAGTTCAATTACGCCAGATGGAATTTGCCTTCCAGGGGAGCCTGAACACCCAGATCCAATGATCGTTTGCACGGTGAACTTCCACCGGCATAAAGTTTGAATTCGCCAGGTTCCAGCACGGATTCGCCTTCTTCATTTATCAGCATCATCATTTCCGGAGTCACCGTGTATGTGACCGTTGTGGTTTCTTTCGGCGCCAGGCTGACGCGTTTGAAACCAATCAATTTATGCACGGGCACTTTAACGGATGCCTTGACATCGGTGAGATAAATTTGCGCCACCTCTTCCGCCGCGATATCGCTTTTATTGGTCAGCGTGAAGGTGACATCCAATGATTCCCCGGTTTTAACGGACGATTTGCTCAACACGAGATCGTTGTATTCAAATTTCGCGTAGCTCAGGCCGTAGCCAAACGGATACAACGGAGTCTCACTGGAGTACCGGTATGTGCGGTTGTCCATGCTGTAATCTTCGAAATCCGGCAGTTGTGACGTGGATGCGGGGAAGGTGAGGGGCAGCTTGCCTGAAGGTACCGCGTTACCGAAAAGTACATCCGCGATCGCTTTTCCGCCTTCCATGCCCGGATACCAGACATGGACGATAGCCTCGGCCATATTCTCCAGTTCACCCAGCGCGATCGGGCTTCCGCTGAACAGAACCAGCACAATGCGCGCTCCGGCGATAACCAGTTTCTTGATGTATTCCACCTGCTGAACCGGTATTTCGATCTTATCGCGGTCGCCGCCTTTGGATGACAGCAGGGCGTCGCCCTCTTCGCCTTCCAGTACGGGTGCCAGTCCCATGAACGCTACGGTGACATCCGCTTCGGCTGCCGCGGATACCGACCAATCAAACGGGTTGGCGCTATCCTGGGCCAGCAATACACCGTGTTTGTACTCCAGGCGCATACCTTCAGGCGCGCGCTGGGCGATGCCTTCCAGTGGGGTGATCATGTTCTCGCCAAGTCCGAAATAGCTCCCCAACAGGCAGTCAAGGTTGGTGGCATTCGGTCCCACAATGTACAGGCTGCGGACACTCTCTTTAAGCGGGAGAATGTTGTTTTTATTCTTGAGCAACACCATCGTCCGCACAGCGGTCTCGTAGGCCAGTTTCCGGTGGGCTTCGCAGCCTACCACGCTCATCGGAGTATCGGAATACGGGACCATTTCCTGGGGATCGAACATACCCAGTTTGAAGCGGGTGGCCAGGGTGCGGGCCAGAGAAAGGTCGATATCCGCTTCAGTGATCAAACCACGGTCGATGGCTTCACCCAGATGGTCGTAGGTGCACTGGCAGCTCATGTCACAGCCGGCTTTAAGCGCGACGGCTGCCGATTCCACCACATCTTTGGTGTACTGATGCCCTTGATGCAGGTCTGTCAGGGCAGAGCAATCAGATACCACGTGCCCTTTGAAGCCCCATTTCTCACGAAGAATTTCTTCTAGTAATAATTCAGACGCGCAGCATGGAACCCCGTACAGGCGGTTGTACGCGCCCATCACCATTTCAACATTCGCGTCTACAACCAGTTTTTTGAATGCCGGCAGGTAGGTGTCGAACAGTTCCCGTTTTGTCACTTTCGCGTCAAAGGAGTGACGCCCTTCTTCCGGGCCGCTGTGAACGGCGTAATGCTTGGCGCAGGCGGCCGTGCGCAGGTATTTCGGGTCATCCCCCTGCATGCCGCGGACAAATGCAGCGCCCATTTCACCGGTCAGGTACGGGTCTTCTCCCCAGGTCTCCTGGCCGCGCCCCCAGCGGGGATCGCGGAAAATATTCACATTGGGCGACCAGAAGGTCAGCCCCTGGCAATTGATGGTGTCACCGCAGCGCCGTATGGTTTCATGGTATTTTGCCCGGCCTTCAAGGCTGATGGCGGTAGCTACTTCTTTGATCAAATCCGGATCCCAGGTAGCCGCCATGCCAATTGCCTGCGGAAAGACAGTGGCCCGGCCGTTGCGGCCGATACCATGCAAAGCTTCACTCCAAAAATCATATTTCGGAATGTTCAGATGTTTTATCGCTTCCGCCGCGCTGCGCATCTGGCCGACTTTTTCTTCCAAAGTCATGCGGGAAAGCAGATCTTTTACTCTTTCTTCGACCGGTTTGGAAGGATCGAGGTATAACGGCGTATCTTTTACGGTGTCAGTCATAAACAAACATTTCCTTGTTTTATTAATGAATTACAGTGACGACAGGGCATTGAAAGAGGGCTTCAACGCCGGGTATAACGCGGTGTACTGGCGGTAATACTGTTCGTATACTTTTACAGTATCACTGTTCGGTACGGTCTTTTCCATGGTCATGATCGTGGCGGCACAGCTTTCTTCCACGGTTTTCCAGGTTCCGGCGCCTACACCGGCCAGCAGAGCGGCACCAAACGCAGCGCCTTCCGTGGTATTCACGGTGACCAGTTCGCTATCCATCACATCGGAAAGCATCTGGCGCCACAATGGGCTGCGGGCGCCTCCGCCGGAGACGCGCACCTGTTTGATATCGCCCAGACCGGCTTTCTTGATCAGTTCCATGGAATCGCGGAGTCCGAATGAAACACCCTCGATGACGGAGCGGGTGATATGGGCTTTGGTGTGCCGTACAGTGAGGCCGACAAACGCGCCGCGGGCCAGGGGATCGGGATGCGGGGTGCGTTCACCGGTCAGATACGGCAGGAAGAGCAGGCCTTCACTACCGGCGGGGACATCTGCCGCGGGGGCAAGCAGTTCGTCATACCCCATACCGGGGGCGAACGTGTCGCGGTACCAGCGTAATGAACCGGCCGCGGAAAGCATGACGCCCATAAAGTGCCAGGTTCCGGGAACCGAATGGCAGAAGGCATGCAGGCGGCCTTCGGGCTCCACCAACGGAGATGGAGTGCTGGCGAAAACCACACCGGAGGTGCCCAGGGTCAGAGCCACAATACCCGGGGTGACCGCGCCCACGCCAACAGCCTGGGCTGCCTGGTCACCGCCGCCGCCAACCACGGGAGTGCCGGCTTTCAAACCGGTCAGTTCAGCCGCTTTCGCGGAAACAACGCCGGTCACTTCGCAGCCTTCGTATGTCTTGGGCAGCCAGTTTTCCGGAATGTCCAGAATATTCAGCAATTCTTTTGACCACGTGCGTTTTTGCAGATCGTACAGGATCATGCCGGAGCCATCGGCATGGTCAACCGCGTAATCACCGGTCAACTGGTAGCGCACATAGTCTTTCGGGAGAAGGATATGGGCGGTCTTTTTGTATACTTCGGGTTCATGGTTGCGGACCCAGAGGATCTTGGGAGCCGTGAAACCGGTGAGGGCTTTGTTGCCGCAGATCGCCAGCAGTTTATCAAAACCGACTTTGCGGGTAATCTCGTCACATTCCTCGGCGGTACGCTGGTCGTTCCACAGAATGGCGGGGCGCAGCACATTGCCTTTTTCGTCCATCATCACCAGGCCGTGCATCTGGCCGGTGAGGCCTACGGCTTTGACGGCATCGCCGTTAACACCGGCCTGGGCAAGCGCTTCGCGGATGGATTTGGCTGAAGCATCCCACCAGTCGCGTGGGTCCTGTTCAGACCACAACGGTTTTGGGGTGGAAATGGGATGTTCATTGGCCGCGGAGCCGACTACGACGCCCTTTTCATTGACCAGCAATGCTTTGGAGCCTGTTGTTGAAATATCAATTCCGAGAAATAATGATTCCATGTACGTTATTCCTTGCTGATGGGTGGGATTGCGTTTCTATTAAGGGTGACCTTACGGCCATCCATTGTTTCAACTGGCTGCCAGATTGCGGCAGGAATCGCGTAAAACGAGCTTTGTGGGGAGTTCTATCTTGCCGGATTTGATCTCGCGTTCGGCCATCATTTCAACCAGCATACGGGTGGCTTCACGTCCCATCTGTTCCAGCGGTTGGTGGACTGTGGTCAGGCCGGGCATGGTCTGGCTGGATTGGAATATATCATCAAAACCGACAACGGAGATATCTCCGGGAATCTTTAACCCCTGATCGCGCACGGCATTCATTGCCCCAAACGCCATCATATCATTGGAGGCGAAGATGGCGGTCGGCCGGTTGGAAAGAGAGATCAAATTTAGGGCTTTTTCATACCCGGTGGTTTGTTCAAAATCACCTTCCACGATCCATTCCGGGTCGATCTGTAACGAGTGCTTTTTCATGGCTTCCTGATATCCTTTGAGCCGTTCCTGTGAACAACCCAGGTCCATGCTGCCGGTGATCAGGGCGATCCGGCTGTGCCCCAGTTGGATCAGGTATTCCGTGGCGTCAAACGCTCCCTGAAAATTGGTAGCTCCCACGGCGGGGCCTCGGTCATCGATACCCTGGTGGTCAACCAGAACATAAGGAAAATTGAGGGAGCGCAATTTTTCGAGGTATTTTGCCGGATTGCGCGGCAAAATGAGGATCACACCATCGACACCGCTCTGGATCAGCGAGGAGATATAGCCGGATTCTTTGGTTTCGCGCCGGTGGGTGGTATACAGCATCAGATTGTAATGAGCTGTCTCCATTTCCATGTCAATGCCGCGGATGATCTCGCCGATATAAGCCGTTCCCAGGTCAGGGATCAACAGGCCGATAACGTGAGATTTTCCACTCACCAGGCTGCGGGCGCTGCGGTTGCCCACAAACCCCAACCTGTCGATGACTTCTTTTACTTTCTCACGGGTTTCTTCCTTCACATTGGGCGAATCATTGATCACCCGGGAGACAGTGCCATATGAAACGCCGGCTTCGCGGGCTACATCAATGATGGTTATTGAATTGAATGATGAGTGAATGGGGTCTTTTGCCATGGATAACGTCGCTTTCTATGTAAACGTTCACATATGATTTTATCTTTTTTACCCGTGATGTCAATTGTTGATTTTCCTGTTACTTTTTTATGAAAGAATTTGGGCCTGTTTCATACTAAAATAGACTCACTTATTAATTCTTCCATCTCAAAAATCCACTCCAACCAGAGGTTGACCATGGGTAAATATTTCGCGGGTATTGAGGCAGGCGGAACAAAATTTGTCTGTACAGTCGCTTCCGGGCCGGGTGAGGTGATCGCCCAGGAAAGGTTTCCCACCACAACACCGGTTGAAACCATCGGGCGCACGATCCAGTTCTTTCAACCTTATACGGAAAGAAATGAATTGATCTCTGCCGGTATTGCCACATTCGGGCCGGTTGACCTCGACAGGAAATCCGGTACCTACGGCTTTATTACATCCACTCCCAAACCGGGCTGGGCGCAGGCTGACCTGTTGGGCGCTATTCAACGCGCTCTCCAGGTGCCATGCGGCTTTGATACCGATGTCAACGCAGCCGCGTTTGGCGAGCATTACTGGATTCCTGAAAACAGGGAGCTTGACCCTCTGTTGTACATTACTGTGGGTACAGGTATTGGCGTCGGCGGGATTGTCAACGGCAATACCCTGCACGGCCTGATCCACCCCGAAGCCGGCCACATGTTCATCCCCCACGACCGCACGGTTGACCCCTTCCCCGGGGTTTGCCCGTTCCATGAAGATTGTATGGAAGGCCTGGCTTCCGGGCCTTCGATGGCCAAACGCTGGGGTCAGCCGGCCGAAACCCTGCCGGATGATCACCCGGGTTGGGATCTGGAGGCGAAATATATCGGCTTCCTGATCTCCAACCTTATCTTGAATTTCTCCCCGAAACGGGTTGTGTTGGGCGGCGGTGTTCCACAACATGCCGGATTTATCCCCAAGGTGCGCAAGTTGGTGCAGCAGCAGTTGAACGGTTACATCCAGTCACCTAAAGTTACTGAAACCATCGAGGAATTAATTGTGCCGCCTGCGCTGGGGAACCAGGCCGGTGTGATGGGAGCCATTGCCCTGGCAAAGACCGTGGTGGAATAAAAGAATGGTACTAAAACCCTTTAAGCTTGAACCTCAATATCGTGACTACGTCTGGGGGGGGGACCGGCTGCGCCCGGGGCATATGCCTACGGCGGAAGTATGGGCGGTTCACGAGGCGAACACAATCGCGGATGGTGAAAACGCAGGAAAGTCACTGGCTGACCTGGCGGCGCGATTTGGTGAAGTTCTGCTTGGCACGAAAGTCTCCCGCCGTATCGGCAACCGGTTCCCGATCCTGATCAAGCTGCTTGACTGCAATCAATGGCTGTCACTTCAGGTACATCCCGATGACCAACAGGCGGAAGAACTGGAGGGGGCAGGTCAACTGGGTAAGACGGAAGCCTGGTATTTCTTTGACGCGGCGGAAAACGCGGAGATCCTGTGCGGAACCCGTGAAGGCATTACGGGTTCAGACGTTGAACGTGCTGTAAAAAACGGCACAATATTGGATTGCGCCAACCGTGTGCGTGTCTGCCGGGGTGACTATGTGCTGATCCCGGCTGGAACCATCCACGCGCTGGGGCCGGGATTGCTGGTGTATGAAGTGCAGGAAAGCTCGGATATCACCTACCGTGTGTTTGACTGGAACCGCCCGGCCAGCGCCGGACGCAAACTGCATATTGAGCAATCCATCCGGGTGATCGATCCGTCACTGCGTTCGCAAATCCACTCATCGACAGACGCGGCCGGCGCGAAGCTGGTCAGCTGCGATTACTTCACCCTGGAGAAAATCGTGCCAACCGAACCGGTTACCGCCAACACGGCCGGCGAATCCTTCCACGCGTTGACCGTGATCGAGGGCAGAGCGCACGTGGACGGGGACGGATGGTCGGTTACGCTTGATAAGTATGAAAGCCTGATCGTTCCCGCCTGTTCGGGCGCGTACACAATTCAAAAACAAACAGGCTGCCTGCTCCTGAGAGCCGCAGCCTGAAACTTGCTGTTTGCTGCCGGTTAAGGCTAGAGCATCAGGGCAGGCAGTTTCTCGGCCCACGCGTTGATCTCATCCCAATTGCGGTAATCGCCATTGGTTTCTTTGATCATATTTTCAATGATCATCCGGTCAAGGAAGCTTAAACGGCTGGTATCCATTTTTCCGCCAAATAGGCCGTTTTCCACCGGTTTGACGATCTGCGTAACCGGAGCAACATATCCGGCTACTTTCGCCCGGTTTTCTTCGGTGTCATCCTTCAGGGTCAGGGAAGTAGTGAAATAGGCGGTTGGGACTTTTTCGAGAGTGGCTTTGTTCTTCTCAACAAAATTCTTCGCTTCAGGTACCCAGCTTCCCATACGGATGAGACTTCCCACAACAACAGCCTGATAAGGAGCCAGGTCTTTAACATTCTTGATTTGTTCCACGGTCACATCGGCGCCGCTTTTGCTCAATACCTCGCCGATGGCTTTGGCTACTTCTGAAGTGGAACCGGCTTTGCTGGAATACGTTACCAAAACTTTTTTCATTTTTCCATTTCCTTCTGATTTCTTTTCAAAAAAATCCACACTGGGTGGGATTGTGGCCGCGGTACCCAGACCGCCGCAGGCCAGGACCAGGACTCCGGTGGCAATGCCGGCGGTTTTTAAAAATTGACGGCGGCTGACTTTCTGTTTCTCACTCATTTCTTCCTCCAACTAAACATGTGTGAATTTGTGAACACTGTTCTTTCGACCCTAAAAAAATATGGCCGGTTAACTGTCCTTTTGATTTCTGTTTTGTGCCGCGCTAAAAAGGATAAACTTTTCCACGATAGTATGCGCAACTGGATCAAATTGACTAAGGGAGTTGCGGTATTTGCTTATTCTTAACATGCATATGCCATGCAAAATGAACCACGCTAGGTAGCGATACTCCAGTACCGTCAGATCGCCGGGAACGGAAAATTCACCGCTGTCAACGCCTTTTTGGATCAGATCAGTAATGATAGAAAAATTTCGATCCTTTTCAATGGTTTCCAAATCGGATGGAGCATTGACACTCGAATTGAACATCAACTGGTACAGTTCAGGATGCTGGTCACCCAGGTCGAGGTAAGCCAGGGCTGATTCAACCATAGTCTGCGTGATGGATTGTCCCGGGTTAATGCGGCTCGCGAAAAGAAAATCCATCTGTTTCCATCCCTCAACCCGCAGCGCTTCGATAAGTTCTTCTTTATTATCGAAGTATTTGTACAGAGCGGACGGGGAATAATCGACCTTTTCAGCCAGGGTGCGCATGGAAAGCGCGTCGATGCCATCAGTGCGGACGATATCGCGGGCGGCATCGATAATGCCCTGGCGGGTCTTTTCAAAGCGGCGGTTCTTGGGAGACGGTGTATTCATAGTAAACACTGTACATATATTATATGCCGTACTTTCTGGCTGTCAAGGAATTTCGGGTACCGATTTTCGTATTAATTGGCGTTTGATGATACGATTAATCCTCCGGATCACGGGGGGAAATATTTGACAGATGTCCGCAACCGTGATAATATTTTGCCTGCAAGTGATGCGGGCGTGGTTCAGTTGGTAGAATGTCTCCTTGCCAAGGAGAAGGTCGTGGG
>CAYOKC010000085.1:0-9235 GCA_964404415.1 uncultured Leptolinea sp.
AGTGGATAATTCTGACGGGGCGGTTGTTCCCTTATATGGTGATATTTCCATAAATGACGACTCTTGCGGTGTTTCTGTTATGTTCCTGGCCTGCTTTTGCAGGATCGGATCACCCCATACAGCCCAATCGCAATCCATATCTGATAGCGGGTCAACAACCAATCCGAGTTCCTTTACTTCGGTTACATCGATGCTGAAGGTCACCGCTTCCTGGCCGGATACTATCGTCCCTGAGCGGAACGCTTCTGCGCCATCAGTGAATATCTGGAAGTTCACACCATCACCGCAGTTTATTCCATCATGCATCATAACTGAGCCGAAAAATTTCGCGTATTCGCCCTTCAGGTCATAAACCAGATTGGCTGGCGCGTGAGTGAATAGTCCATTGGGATATTGTTTTCCGTTTACTGTGATGGTTTGGCCTTCTACCAGGCTTCCTTCTGTGAATGGATTTACTCCAATGCCAGTGTATGCGAACCCCACAGATGAACTTTTGGGTGTAAGGGTTGTTAGAAATCCAGTGGTCAGGTCATTTTGGGGTTGGGTTACGGTAAATGCACATAGTAGAGCGATAAGAGTTAAACCGATCAGCAGTCTTTTTATCATTAGAGGTTCCTTGATCGAAGAGTTTTTATCCCCCCTGCATGTATTATAGTGATTTGCTCGACGTGAGCCAACGTCTGGTTATTGAATAATTATGGTTATAAAAGTGTTCAATTTGTTCCATTCGCTATATAAAAGTAGAGGTCCTGGGCAAGGATCATACTTATTCGGCGTCCTCGCCGCAGTAACATTCCAGTGACAGATCCCGCGCCTTTTCAAACGCTTCCTTGCCCTCATTGACGGAAAAGTAGATCAGCCCGAACGCGCCCAGGGTATCCACCCACGCGAAGCCGGTGAACTGGTACACCAGGCTCGAAACCAGCAGCACCACCGACATGGAAATGCACACCATGGTGCAGTTCGCGTCTGCCAGTATGGGTGACGAATTCAGCGCGCGTCCCACCCGGCGTTTAGCCGCCACCAGTGCCCACATCACCGCGATGGAGATAGCCGAGATGATCAGCCCGGGGACGGTCGATTCGGGTTTGTGGCCGGTGAACAGGTTGTATACCGCGGTGGCTCCCAGCCCGATAGCCAGCAGGTAGAACGCGGTGCCGGTCACCCGCAGGGCGGTCTGCTCGAAGCGCGAACGCTGCGTCTCAGGGTTGCGGCGGATGCGCTGCACCATGGCAAAGATCCCGATGCCCGACATCACCTCGATGAAGGAGTCAACGCCAAAGCCGAAGAGGGTGAGGGCTTCGTCCTGCGCGCCGAAATATATGGAGACCAGTCCCTCGGCGATGTTGTACAGAATGGTGAATACCGCCAGCCATAAGGCGGCCTGCCAGAGGCGGTTCGGGTTTGATTGAGAATTTTCCATGGGTAAATACTCCTGCAGGGATTGAGGGTGATATATCCAGTATGGGAACAGGGGGACCCGATTGCAACAGTCCGTATAACAAAAAAGTGTGTATTACAAATTAGCGGGCCAGGCTGGAAACGAACCGGCTGTCAGGAAAGATCCGGTCAAAATCCGGCTTGCCGATATCAACTATGTGGTCAATGTGGGTGATGGCGAATTGAAGATATGAATTTTATGAATATTAAAGGAGTTTAATAAAACACCAATAAGCAATGAGCCATATTACAAAAGGCTTGCTTATGCGCGTATCCGATGCCATTCTCAAATGCGGGGATATCTCTTCCGGCAATTTGATAAATGACGAATGTGTAATTCTTTTCCTTCCCAATGGCCAGCTTTTCCAAAATGTCTTCTTTTTCGTTATGGGTATCTTTCGATTCGATGATTGTATAAACTGGGAACCAATTCAACTTGGAGAAATAGAAATCCAGGTAATACGGATACTTCATCCCCGTAAATAACAGTGTCCCATAATTATTGCTATCTTTGACCCATTGGAGTGTTTCTTCGTATGGATAATAATGCTCCGATGTGTCGTAATTGTAATTTCCCCAGAACGGTTTTTTGGAACCATCTAAATTAATGGGAGAAATATAAAAATTAATAACCAGGATTAATATTGACAGAGCAGGACCAATGATCTTCCGGTCTTTCAAACGATGAATGACAACAACGCCGCAGGCAAGAATTTCAGGCAGTATGAGGAGGTTAAACCGGCTGTAACCGATGTATCTCCAGTCATCGATTGAAAAAAACACCAGGAAGAAAACGATAGTCGCCAGGTAAAAAGAGACCCGTATATATTTTCTCTGTCGAATTAATAGAATACAACCCGCGAAAAGAATAATCAGATATGGGCCAAATTGTTCCAGATAAGATTGAATGATCACTTTATAGGTTGAAACAGAGAATAAAATATTTGCCTCGGGAACATTCCCCCTGATTATTTCGGCCGTTGAAGTACGAAAGATTAGGTAGAGTAGCGCTGGAAATACTAATAAAAAGCAAATGACAACTTCATGGCTGAAAGCACTATAAATCTCTTTAAAAGAATTTTTTCCTGCCTGATGTTTTTCCCCGCAACGATCCTGTTCCCGTTTGATTAACTTGACTATTTTGATGGCAATCCGAAAAGCCACAAAAACCAGGAGAAATGGAATGGCAGTTTCTTTTATGAAACCGATAAGGATCAATGCGTACCAACCGGGGTCATTCCTGATTTCTTCAAAATCGCTGTCTAAAAGATGCTCTATTCGCAGACAGACAATGAACATTAAGCATACGGCTGGAAGCTCAAGGTAGAAAATGGAGGAATAATAATAGACAACAGGTATTGAAGCCACAGAAATTCCTGCCAGGATAGCAGGAATGGTCATTTCATCAAATGAAGCCCGGAGATAAAGCCAGATCAATACCCCGGTGAAAAGGACTGGGATTAGATGAAAAAACTCTTCATGATATGTACCCAATAAAATGGAAGGAATTTTTAATAATATGGCAGTCATCCAATACGTAAAGTATGGATAACGGGGATAAAAAACAAGATCCTGCAAAGGCAGGAGACGCACAATTACCAAAACATAATAAATGCCCGCCATAAGTACTGAATAGAAAAATATCGCATATCCTGTTTTTTTTGATAACAGGTAAAGAAAAATCAATAAGCCAACCACGAATAAAATCGTTCTATAAGGCTGAAGACTATCCATCAATCTTAGCATAATTAATATGTGAAAGTCTTCGTCTCCCCGCCAGGGTATATCGGAAAAGACGGGCAGAAGATTAATGGCAATTATTACGGAAAACAAAACGAATAGACGGGGTAATGAATTTAGATAAAATTGAAGTTTTAATGTGCCTGTAGAAAGGTAAGCCCAGATCAATCCCGTAATTATTGTGCCTGAGAGTATCAGAAATTTGAGTATTGGTTGTTGCGGCAGAAGCCAGTACGGTGTGATAATAAAACTAACGTTGAAAATAAGGAACAATAATCCAAAAATCATAGACCCGGATACACATATTTCCCCGAATTTTTTCATCTTCAGTAATGTAACCTTCTATGAATTTAGATAATTGACTGAAATGATTATTGAATTCCAGAAAAACCCGCTGGTGAAGGATGTTTCCACATCTCAAACAGATTTGATTTAAATTATCCCACAAATTCTACGTTCAAAATTGTCACATCAAACTTCCGGAGAATTATCGTGGGAAGATCATAGATGATTGATATTTTTCCCCGCTACCGATAATCAGTGGGCCCGGATGGATTCGAACCATCGACCAAGAGGTTATGAGCCCCGCGCTCTGCCACTGAGCTACGGGCCCGTGATTACCGTTATTATAATTGACTTCCCCCCGTTCGTCACCTCTTCCATTGAAATTTACCAGATGCCCGGTATCAGGCGGAAGCGAGTCTTCTGCGTGAAGTCTTTGTACCCGGTGAGGTTATCCTGCAGGAAGCGGTCTTCCAGCGCGGTGCGCCAGAACAGCAGCCCCACCAGGATCACGGCGGGGACCAACGCCCACGCGGAATCCAGCAGGAACGGGATGGCCAGGTAGGTGATCACCGTGCCGGCATATCCGGGGTGACGCACAAAGCGGTACGGACCGCCGGATACCACACTGTGACCGCGGTCGGTTTGCAGGCGCACCACGCCGGAGAAGTAGCGGTTCTCGATCAGCGCCCAGGAGCCCAGCGTGTACCCGGCGATGATGACAGCCAGCGCGATGAGCTTCACCGGCAGGCTGAAGGATGGCGGCCAGGCGAGGAGCATATCCAGCCCGGCAACGATCAGGATGAACACACCGCCCAGCGCCACCAGCGGCGAAAGGATCTTGTCCCATGGCTGGGTGTCTTCCTGTTTACCGTACGAGGCGCGCTCTGCCATTATGTCAGGGTTGCGTTGCACCGCCAACCGGCGGCTGACGGCGAATCCCACCACGCTGAGGATGCCGTACACCCAGGCCTCCCACCAGTCCCATTTCCAAGAAATGAGGATGGTGATGAACGGCATGATTAGGATGAAAATGATCATCTTGACGATGGCGTCAACGCCTAATGTGTTCTTTTTTGTTTCCATGGATTCCCTCCTCTATACGTTAAGTAACCTAATCATACGCTCACTGCTTCAAGATTGTCAAAAATATTCCTCGCCCCGAAGGGGAGAGGTCAGGTGAGGGGAAAAAGCATGCAGACGGATAAGCCGGAACAGGGAAAACCCACATATTTATTATGCAGGGGTTTCAACACGAATAGATTGCCCCTCACCCCGCCTCTCCCCGAAGGGGAGAGGTGAAAACTCATTGAATGCAGGTCTAAATATATAAAAAAGTATTTACTTCGCGGCGTTCGTCAGCACTTCTTCGTATTTGGCCACGATGTTTTCCAGGGAGAACGTTTCTGCCATCTCCCGGCTGGCACGGCGCGCGGCGAGCAGTTCTTCGGGTTGGGTCAGCCAGCCGCGCAGGGCGCCGGCAAAACCGGCGGCGTCATCAGGCTCAAACAGGTAACCATTGCGCGGCGCGTTGACCAGGTCCGGGTTGCCGCCGGCGCGGCTCAGCAGCAGCGCCAGTCCCATGGACATGCCCTGCACCCCCACCACGGGCAGCCCTTCGGAAAGCGACGGCAGGAAGAGGATGTCGCTTTTGGCGAACCAGTCCTTCACCTCTGCGGGTGTCAACCAGCCGGGGAAGGTGACGCGGTCTTTCAGGCCGAGTTTTTCCGCCAATGCTTCCACCTCAGGCTTCAGTGCGCCGTCACCCGCCATCACGCAGGTCCACGGCAGATCTTTGACCATCTCCAGCGCGTACAGTACCCCCATCGGATTTTTCTGCGGCACGAACCGCCCGGCAAAGGCGATACGCGGCGGAGTGTTAACTCGAAGGTCACCCGGATCATACTCGGTGGTATCGGCGCCGTTGGGGATGACCACGGGCGTCACGCCTGGGTAGGCGGTTTCGGCCAGGTGCGCGGTGAAGCTGCTCACGGCGCACACCACCGCCGCACCGCGCCAGATGGGCGGGGTGAACGGGTAGATCACCTTGAACCATTTACCGGTTTTTTCCGGCACGCCGCCTGGAACGTCACCCAGGTGCGCGGTGACCACATACGGCACGCCGGTCAGCCATTTCAACACCAGCCCCAGCACGCCGGCGGGTACGGCAAAATGCACGTGGATCACGTCCGGCTTCCAGGCGCGGATCAGCTTCAGGCAGAAAGGCAGCCCTGCCAGCAGATACCCGGCCATGGCGCCCAGCCCGGCGCGGAATTCCTGCTTGCGGCCGGAATTCAGACGGTGGATGGTCACGCCATTTTGTGTCTCTTCGCGGGGAAGGTTACCGAACGCGGCGGTCACCAGGCGGACGTCATGGCCGCGCGCGGCAAGACCGGCGCAAATATCCTGCGCCACCCGTCCGCCGCCCCCGCCAATGGGGGGATATTCATGGCAGAGGACCAGGACGCGCATTAATTGTCCCGGGTATGCAGGTTGGTTGACGTGCCGCCTTCAAAAGCGCGCACGGTATAGGTCGGTTTGGATTGCGATTCGTGGTATGTGCGCGCCAGCAGTTCAGCGATCAACCCCAGCAGAATGGACTGGAAACCGAGGATGAACAACATCACCGTCAACAGCAGCAGCGGAGAGCGTACCAGTGATTCAGTGAAGGCAATCTTACGGAAGCCAATGTACAGGAACGTCAGGATGCTTAAGCCCAGCAGACCAATGCCCGAACCGCCAAACAGGTAGATCGGTTTGTTGGCGTAACTGGTCAGGAATTTGACCGTGATCAAATCAAGCACCACCTTGATGGTGCGTTCGAGGCCGTAGTTGGCTTTACCGTGCAGGCGCGGGTGATGGTGCACTTCCATCTCGGCGATGCGCGCGCCCACCGAATTGGCATACACGGGGATGAAGCGATGCATCTCCCCGTACAGACGGAAGCCGGTGATCACCTCGCGCTTGTAGGCTTTGAGGGTGCAGCCGTAATCGTGCAGAGGCACGCCGGTCACCTTGCTGATCAGCCCGTTTGCCATATTGGATGGCAGGGTGCGCGTGAGGTAAGTATCTTTGCGGTTTTTTCGCCAGCCGCTGACCACGTCATAGCCTTCGTCAATTTTGGCGATCATCGCGGGGATATCGCGCGGGTCATTCTGCATGTCAGCGTCGCAGAGTACGATCAGTTCGCCTTCGGAGTGGTCAATACCCGCGGCGATGGCGGCGGTTTGACCGAAGTTTCGGCGCAGCAGCACGCAGCGGTAGTGCTGCGGGTCGGCGGCTACATAGGCTTCGAGGATCTTCGCGCTGTCATCGCGGCTGCCGTCATCCACCAGTACGGCTTCCCAGTCGTACTGGTTAGTCTGCATGACCTCGTCGATCACTTTTTTCAATTCAGGCAGGTTTTCCTGCTCGTTGTACACGGGGACGATCAGAGAAATTTTCATTTGATCCGTTTAAAGGTGTGAATTCTGGAGTTATCCCGGCAGGTGGCGATGTAGTCCGTTATGGGCAATTCTTCAAACTTCGCCGGGTCAATTACCGTATTGTATCCCTGTTTGTAGCCATAATCGACGATCAGCAGGAAATCCGACTCGTCCATCCATTTGCTTGAGAGCTCCTCATTCCAGAAGCCGTAGCGGTAGAGTTCGTCAGAATTGCCGCCCTTGCGGAAGGAGTAACCGTCATTCAACTGCGCACCGAAGATCTTGATGCCCGGCACGTAAAGCAGCGGCGCGGGTGACAGTCCACCCTCCCAGAATATCTGTGAACCTTCGGGGATGTAGGATGCCAGCAGCTTGCCGGCGGCCTCGGTGGTGGCGATCACGTCGCCGCCGCAATCCGGCTCGGGTACATTGCCGAACACCACGGTGGGTGAGAGGATCAGCCCGAACGCGAAAAATGCCAGCAGTGTGAACGCGCCCCAGGATACCGCGGGGAAGCGTTTCTTCAGATAGCGGAAGAGGATGACTGCCGCGATCAGGAAGAGAACAGCGGCAAGCAGGCCGGCGGCTGTGGGGATGATCTGGGAGAGCTGGTCGTACGTCAGCCCGAATTTGTTGGAAAGCGCCCGCCATATCTCGGTGGTGCCGGGTTGGAATTGCAGGTTCTTTACACGCGGGATGGCCAGTTTCATCAGGGTGTCATCCAGTTCCTGGTGGCCGCCGAAGCCCAGCCCGGCGCCGGTAATCAGAATGACCGGAATGACAATGCCGGCGTGTCCGCGTGAGGTTTTCACCCGGAACAGCGGCGCGGCGACAGCCGTCAACGCCACGCCCAGAATGCTGAAGAAGTTGAGGTACAGCCCGAAGCAGAAAACGCAGTAGTCCTTCCACAGCGCGGCCCAGGCGTGCGCGGCTGTCATCAGCGCCACGGTGACGATGAGGAACATCACCGTGCGGAAGCTGGTGGTCTTGCGCCAGCCGGCTTTGTCAGGCCAGAGCAGGATCAGAACGACCAGCCCGAAGAGCATGGCGAAGTGATAGCGTACCCCCTGCCAGAACGAATACAGGCGTGAGGTCAGGCTTATCGTCGGATCCCAAATGGCCTGCCCGGCGGGTAGCTGCGGGAACCAGGCCTGCATGGCGTTGGGCAGCCAGGGCATCCAGATGTTGGTGACGATATCCGGCCAGTAGATGGCATGCACCACAGCCAGCAGTAACAGGCCAGGAATGGACGAGAGCAGGGCTTTCTTCCAGCCGTGTTCGAAGACGACATAGATAAGGTAAAGCCCGAAGACGGGAAGCATGTTTTCGCGGGTCATCACGGCGGCGGCAAAGATAAAGCTGGCAGCCAGCAGGTGCCACATTTTTCGGTTGCGTCCCACGCCTACAGCCACGGCGCCCATCAGCAGCGCGGCGACCGGACCTTCAGAGAGCGCCTGGGTGTACATGCGCACCACACCCGGGTTGACAGCCACCACCGCCACGGCCGACGCCGCCCACCAGGGGCCGGCTTCGCGGCGTACGAATTTCCATAGCGCGAAGAGCGTCAGCAGCCCGAGGAAGATGGCGAACAGGCGGCCGGTCAACAGGCCGGGGCCGAACAATGCCTGCGCAGAGCCCGGGATCAGGAAAGCGAAGGGCATCTTGTTCGTCCACACGCCGTACGGCTGGAAGGGGCGTATCAACCCGGTGACGAACAGGAAGCCTTTGTACAGGTAATTGCCCTCATCCAGCGTGGATGGAAGCTGGCGCATATACACCAGCGCCTGCCCGAGAAAGAGCAGCAGGCCGGCAGTCAACGCGGCGTAAGGGGCATAACGGTTTTGGTGGAGTTTGGTGATCAATAGAAGGCTATTTTATCATCACCTTGTAGGCTGGTTGATTGGTGCCGGTCATACGGGAACGGGAGACATCAGACGGAAGCTTACAGCGTATAATCATCGCGCGTTCTCTTGTTGTTTTCATCGTTTCAGTGAGGGGCTATTGTGGACTCATCATTCTTTTATCTCAGCGCAATTACATTCCTGTTGATCCATGAAATGGACGCCGTCCGCCGCAAAGAGTGGCTGATCTTCCCCGGGCTGTCGCGATTGTCTGACGACACCGGCTACCTGGTATTCACAGCCGCGCACATCCCGCTGGTTTTCCTTGTGCTGGCCGGATTAATGACCGGGGTGGTATTCCAGCCGGCCATCCGTATCACGCTGGATGTGTTCTGCCTGGCGCATATCGGTCTGCATGTATTGTGTCAACGTTTACCCGAAAACGGATTTCATTCCCGCTTTTCCTGGTTGGTCATTCTCGGCACCGGGCTGGCGGGACTGGTCGAT
>CAYOKC010000085.1:9335-15868 GCA_964404415.1 uncultured Leptolinea sp.
TTCTCGGGCAGACGGTCAAATTTGACTTTGGCGAGGATGTGCAATTCGAAGGTGATTTCTCCATCCATCTGCGGGAGCATTTTCAATCCCTGCTGGGGGGTGCGGATGCCTACCCGGTCACCCGCAAGGCCAACTGGGGTGAATTTTATTTTGAGACTGATGAGATTGAAGCCGTGGAACAGCGGCTGCAGGCGGCAGGTATGCAATTCATCCACCCGGTGCGCGAACAGCCCTGGGGCGAGCGGGTATTACGGGTATACGATCCGGATGGGCACATCCTTGAGATCGGCGAATCGCTGGAAGCAGCGGCGCGACGGTTTTCCCGCGATGGCAAAACCATCGAATGGATCATGGATAAGATCGGCATGCCCCGCGAATTTGTGGAACAGGCTGTAACGAAGAATTGAAAAATAGCCTGACGCGCCAGAAATTGAACGCGTCAGGTTTTTTATTTGCAAGTATTCAACCGTTCCAGAACACCTTTCACTGCGTAAACTGCCCTCTCAACATCATTCGGCGTAGTCTGCCAGTTGCATACCGACACCCGCATGCAGCGTTTGCCCTGCCAGGTGGTGCCGCCGAAAAAGGCTTCCCCCGTCTGCTGGATCTCTTCAATGACCCTGTCTGTCCACCTGTCATGGTCGGCTTCTGTGGCGCCGGGAGAGGGGTCAAGGTAACGCACCAGTCCCTGGTTGATCAGCGGCTCGCTGACTGTCACCGCGCCGGGTAATTCACCAATACGTATGGCCAGGTCATGCGCGTAGCCGCAAGTGCGTTCCACGAGGTCCGCCACTCCATCTGCCCCCAACTGCCGGATGGCGGCATACGTAGCCACGCCGCGCGCGCGGCGCGACCATTCCGGATTCCAGTCCAATGGATCTCGGGCTTCCTTGTTGTAGACCATATAACTCGCCTGGTACGCCATGGCCGCGAAATGCGCGTTCGGGTGGGTGATGATGGCATACCCGCAATCGTAGGGTACGTTCAACCACTTGTGCCCGTCTGTCACCCATGAGTCAGCCTGTTCATATCCTTTGACAAGGTGACGGTACTTCGGGCTGGCCGCTACCCATAGTCCAAAAGCGCCGTCAATGTGTACCCATGCCCCATATTTGCGGGCGAGGGGAATGAGTTCATCGAACGGGTCGAACGCGCCGATATTCAGGTCACCCGCCTGCAACAGCACAATGACCGGCTGTCCCGGGTGATCTTTCAGCGCCTGCTCCAGAGTTTCCGGTGGAAGCTGGCCTTGCGCGTTCAGCGGCAGGTCGACCACGCTATTTCGGCCAAGCCCCAGCAGCCTGACAGCCCGGTCAATCGAACCGTGGCGGTGGCTGCCGGTCAGAACGCGGATTCGCGGCGCGCCTGAGAGGCCGTCCGATTCCACATCATGGCCTTGCTTCGCCAGCAAATGATGGCGCGCGGCGGCAAGGCAGGTGACGTGCGCCATCTGGCTGCCGGTCACGAAACCGATGCTGGCTTTTTCGGGAAGCATTAACAACTCTTTGATCCACTTGCCGGCGATCTCTTCCATCACAGCCACGGCCGGGCCGCTGGCAAAGATGGAGGCGTTCTGATCCCAGGTGGAGGTCAACCAATCGGCGGCCAGCGCGGCCGGCAGGCTGCCGCCCCTCACCCAGCCAAAGAACCGGCCGCCGGCGCTGCCGGTTATGGCGCCGCGCGAATCGGTCACCAGGTCGGTCAGCACAGTTTCGGGATCGGCGCCTTTTCCGGTCAACGGGTGATCAAGGCGGGCGTACAGGTCAGCATAATCAACGGGAGTGGAAACCGGACAGTTATCCAGAGATTCAAGGTGTTCGAGAGAATGTTTCAGGGTCTTTTGCAATAAAGATTGGTATTTAGATTTGCCTGTCATAACTTCCTTTTCGCTTCAGATGTATTGACTTGTCCGTATTGTAAATCGTTAATCACGGATTTCTGTCCGGTGAATGACGTCAAACCATGCGGCTGGATAGAGATATGAAATACTTTCAGTTAATAAAGTGGAAAAGGTTCTACATACTGTAGTCAGGGTTTGCGTCGCAATTCATATTAGAAATGGAAACAAAAAGGGCTGAATGTCTGGAGGTTACCATTGGTAAATTGATCTATACCACGAATGTTTCACTGGATGGATACATTGAGGATGAACATGGATCATTCGACTGGTCAGAACCGGATGAGGAACTTCACAATTTTTTCAAGTCGATGGAAGAGCAGACCCCGTTAACACTTTACGGACGCAAACTGTATGAAACGATGGCTGTATGGGAATCAGACGAATGGCTGAGAGACCTCCCGGCATATATACAGGAATTCGGACGGGTTTGGCAGAAGGCAGAAAAGATCGTTTACAGCCGCACACTGACTAGAGTTTCCACTTCAAAAACTACTCTCCGGAGGAAATTTGATCCGGCTGAGGTCGAACGGTTGAAGAATGAGACGAACGGGAATATAGGAATCGGCGGGGCGGAATTGGCAGGCGTTGCTATGAACCATGGGTTGGTGGATGAAGTCAACCTGTTTATTCATCCGGTGGTTGTGGGCGGAGGGAAACCGGCATTCAGTCGGGGGACTTTTCAGAAATTAAAACTCCACGAGTCCCGGGTTTTTGACGGGGGAGTGATTTTTGCCCGCTACTCAGTTGAGTAACCAGGAGAGGATTACAGAGCCGGATTAATTAAGCAATAGTTCTGTATATAGACTAGCGGACTGGTTTCCAGAGCGTAATCGTCGGAAAATCGCGATAAGAGGCAATGGGGATCGTTATTGTCGTGACCTCCTGGTAACTCCCGGGAAAATCCAATCCCTTTTCTGCAAGCAGCGAATCGGGAAGGGAAGTGAAAATCCCGGATGTCAATATCCAGGCCTGTTGAATTTCATCTTCCTTCCATTCGCTTAATATGTTTCTGGCGAATTGGGTGGAATTGGCATATCCACCTGCCATCCATGGATAGACCGGTGACCGGCCATTAAGGACATAGACAATGCCGGGTGACATCCCGGAAAGGTCAATAACAGGAGTCTCTGCTTTAAACCCACCGGCTTTCGCCCGGTCTTGAAGCTCAGAAAACACACTCGCGTATTTCGCGCTGACAATGATCTTCTCTTTGCCTGACCGGATCGACGTTCCAGTATTCATTTCCCAGGTGTTCATATCCTGTCGATAGGCTGTAACGGTAGATCTTTGTGTTGGGAGGATAAACATGTAATACGGCACAAGGATGATTAAAACCAGAAAGAAGCCCTTTCTGGCAAGACCTTTTGTGTAATCCGGCAGCAACTCAGTCAAAAATATTTTGGCCAGAACAAAGATGCACAGAATATGGGCGAAATAGTATGTGTAATTATTAATTGTGCCAAACGCGATTGCCAGCGCGACTATAAGCAGAAATAGCGATTTTCGGAAAAGGCTCCCTGGTTGCTTAATATGTATTGTTGCTTCGCGATGGAAAAAGCGTGTGGTCGCGAGGATTACAAGAAGAGTAAGTATTAAACTGAATCCAGCCCAGATGCCGGCATCAAACAATAAACCAGGTAACAACAGGAAAAACAACCAGAGAGAGACAAAAATCAGGTTTTTGGTTTCCGGTTTGACATCAATAAAAATATACACAAAAGCAAAAATCGACAGGATGACGGCCCAATAAACGGCCAGATCTACAGTCAAATTACCCGCGTAATTGATCAACGGGACGAAGATGGATGAAATGGAATGCGCAAACAATGAGATGGCGTAATTCCCCCTGACGATTTTTTCTATCAGCCCGGGAATTGACTGCCCGCTCAAGTAAATAAAAACAACCCCGGCCGCTAAACCAGTAAGAGCACCCTTTAAGACCGGCTTAACAATAGATTTCTTTTTTTGCTCGAAAACAATTACGGCCATTGAGACCGCGAAGAAAAGGGCGGAGGTGGTTGGTTTGGCAAAAAATGCGATGAAGCAACTGACGCACATTATGAAACTGCCGGTAAATTCACTATTGCGTTGATTTCCGAGAAAGATGAATATTCCGACTGTCAAACTCAATCCGGCGACCAGGGCAAGCCAGTTGTAGTTGGGGGTTGAAAGCCAGTCATAATAGAACATGGCCGCGGGAATAGACGGAGATAACAGGAAAAATAATTTCTGATCCAATGTCTTCGCGTCGAAATATCTTCCGGCATACCATCCGGCTAACAGTGACAGGATCAGGATCAAAGCCGCCCCGAGAATTCGCATGATGCCAATAGATCCTCCGGCCGCGAAATAAAGAAGGCGTGTGAATAACCCAAACAACCGGATTTCATAAGTCACATCTTCGAAGCGGGCTGAATTCAACAGGTAGTAACCGTTGTCTGTAATGTCGAATCCTCTGGGAACACAATAAAAAACAAAAGCCCATATCACGATGGGGATGAAAAAGAGTAAATTGGTTAGCTTGTTAAAAATCAATCCTGCTCGGATGATCTTGTCATTCTTTGCAAAGGAAGTTATTCTGGAAAAAAGATATTTAACAGCCATGCGAAAACACAGGAAAATCAAACCCGCAAAAACGGAAGAGTACGCGCTAACAAGGATCCCCTGTGTAAAGGTACTTCTACTGAAAAAATCCTTCCCCGGAAGTAAAAATGACGTCAATTGCGCTTTTGTCAACCAGCCCGCAACAAAACCCAATATTAAAAATGACAGTGTTCGTTTAAGTTTCATGCTTCAACGTGCTTTCTTTTCAATGATTGGATTTTGGTAATTGGGGGATTGATAACACGAGAACAATAACGGTATTTTACCTTGTAAAAATCCCGCGCTCCCGAATGATTTTCACCCGGCCTGGATATGTCAAAATTGATGTCAAGGGGATAACTCGCCGCTAATATTTTCAATGAAAGTAAAAACAAAAATATAATAGATGCCAGGCAGAACATAGTAATCTGCAGCTCATTTGGAAAAATTTCCGCCCGATAACTTATTTGCAATCGAAAGTTCATTATGATAGCCCCCGATCAATATCACGCGAATACACCGACCTTATTGCTAAACATTGACAACATCGCCATCCGGTCCAGAAACCGGTTGTGCTTCGCCGGTACCAGTTGGCAGGTGTTTGACAATCAACAATGGGCGCTCATCGGGCGTACCGGTTCGGGTAAGTCGATCCTCGCGAAGGCTATCAGCGGACGGCTGCCGGTGGTTCAGGGGCGGATCGTCAATTATTTTGACGGAACGCCGGAAGGCAGGCCGTACGCAATCCGCGGTGAGATCGTTATGGTCTCTGCCGAGACCCAGCGCGAAGTGCTGCAGCGCCATGCCCTGTATCACCAGGCACGCTGGCAGAGCACAGAAGGTGACGACGTTCCTACCCTGGCTGAATTCTTACAGGGCGAACAGGCGGATGACCGCCTGACATACAGTATTAACCCTCCAGGGTGGAATGAATCGGCGGCGGCTGTCCGGCGAGAACAGGCAATTGACCTGCTGGGGATCCGTCATCTGCTGGAGCGTAAAGTCACGCACCTCTCCAATGGGGAAGGGCGAAAAGCCCTGCTGGCCCGCGCGCTGACACAGTCACCGAAGCTGCTGGTTCTTGACGATCCATTCAGCGGGTTGGATGCCGATTCCCGTAAAACGCTGCTGTCCAGTCTGACGGCCATCCTGGATAGCCGTCAACAACGGTTGTTGTTGGTTGCCTCACGTGAAGATGATATCCCGGCAGGGATCACGCATGTGTTGGGCATAGCCGGCCATAAGATCGCGATCCAGGGCACAAAAACCGATGTGCTGGCATCGGATTTCGCGCGAAAAGTATTCAAAGTTCTGCCGGAAACGGAGCCGATTAAGTTGGAATTACCCGCGGAGGGCTGGTTTTCGAAAGATGCGTTGCCTGAAGGAACTCCGCTGCTGGATTTTAATCATGCCAATGTGGCGTACAAAGGGGTTGACGTTCTGCGCGATATCACCTGGACCATGCGTCAGGGGGAACACTGGGCTATCCGTGGCCCGAACGGGGCGGGTAAATCCACGCTTCTCAGCCTGATACTGGCGGATAACCCGCAGGCGTACGCCAACGATGTGACGATCTTTGGCAGGCCTCGCGGAACCGGGGAGAGCATCTGGGAGATCAAACAGCAGATCGGCTGGGTCTCGCCAGAGATTCATATGTATTACAGCAGTCAGGTCGATTGCCGCACGGTTGTCTGTTCCGGGTTCCATGACTCGATGGGGCTTTACCAGAATGTGACACCGGAACAGTCACAAACCGCAGACCGCTGGATGCGCGTGTTGGGTATAGAAAGCCTTAAGGATGAACTGTTCCACGATGTATCCATCGGCGAACAGCGCATGATCCTGCTGGCGCGCGGGTTGGTCAAGCAGCCGCGGCTGTTGATCCTCGATGAACCCTGCCAGGGTTTGGACAGTTACCACCGCTTACGCATCATCCGGGTGATCGATGCCCTGTGCAGGCAAACGCCCGTCAGCCTGTTGTATGTGACACATCACCGTGACGAACTGCCGGAAGCCATCACCCATGTACTGCAGTTGGAAAAAGGCCGGA
>CAYOKC010000086.1:0-15722 GCA_964404415.1 uncultured Leptolinea sp.
AGCTTCCGGCAGGCTCTTGATGTCAATACGCCAGCCAGTCAATTTGGCAGCGAGACGGGCGTTCTGTCCGTCTCGGCCAATGGCGAGACTCAGTTGATCTTCGGGAACAACGACCGTGGCAGTTTTCCCGTTTTCCGACATTTCATTAAGATAGACGCCGCTGACACGGGCAGGGGAAATTGCTTTCGCAATATATACAGCCGGGTCATTGCTCCATTCGATCACATCGATCTTTTCGTCATGAAGTTCGCGCACAATTGCCTGGATACGAACGCCACGGATGCCCACACAGGCACCTACAGGGTCAATACCGGCTTGAGCGGCGGATACAGCCACTTTGGCGCGTTGACCAGGTTCACGGGCAATGGAGCGTATTTCAACGACACCATGGAAGATTTCAGGAACTTCGTTTTCCAGCAAGCGGCGGAGAAAATTGCGATGTGTTCTGGAGAGAATGATCTGCGGGCCGCGCTGTGAATCTTTTACTTCTGAGATCAAAGCACGAACACGGTCGTGGATACGGAACCGTTCACCGCCAATCATTTCTTTACGCGGCATGGTGCCTTCGGCCTTCATTTCCAGCCCGATAGTCAAACCCTGAGCGCCAACAGCCTGAACAACACCGGAAACGATTTCGCCCAGTTGTTTTTCGTAGAAGCCCAATTGAGACTGGCGTTCAGCGTCGCGAATTCTCTGTTGAATGACCTGGCGTGCCGTTTGAGCGGCAACACGGCCGAAATCTCTGGGAGTGGATTCAACCAGTACCATACTGCCGAGTTCAGCAGTTGGATTTACTTTTTGGGCAATTTCAAGGTTGACTTCAGTTCTCTCATCCTGAGATTCTTCGACAACTTCTTTTTCCGCGAAGATGGTCACCTGACCGGTATCCGGATCGATGCGCGCTTCAACCAACTGGGCATTTGAGGCATTTACTGCCCGCCGGTACGCGGAAACCATCGCCGATTCAAGAGCTTGAAGGATGACTTCCTTGGGTAATTGTTTTTCTTCTAATACTTCATTGAAAGCCAGTGTGAATTCGTTTTTCATTTCTTCGCAGACTCCGAGTTAAACCCGTTACAAACAGAAAAGTGGGAGGAAGCCCACTTTTCAAGGACGACAAAATAGCTAAAAGCAACATTATTTTAGCATAGCCCAACTTCTTTGGCAAGAAGTTTCGGGTATACTTGGTGCAATTCTATTTGATCCACAAATAAGAATCAATATCAATGGTTTCATCCCAATCACGTTTCACCTGTTAGGATGACCATGAATCAAACCTGAGGGATTTGGGCATGGATTATTGTGGAAAAAATGACACATAATCCAATTTCTCCCTCCGGAAAAAATCCTGGAGTCTGTTGCCAGAAAATCCACGGTACAAATGAAATACTTATTTGAGCTACAGGACGGAAGCAATCTTTGAAGAATATTTTCAAATTAATATATACATTTGAATTCAAAACAAAATTTTCAAATAGACTAAACATGGTTGGAGTTTTCTTCGTATGAAAAAGAAATCAACAAAGACCTGGGATTGGGTCAAACAACATTACACGAGCTTACTTACGGGCCTTATTATTCTTATTTGTCTTGGACTGCGTATAGCGATTTATGGTGATATGCGCTTTTCCATTGGTACAAATGATTCATCGTCATATTACACCCAGGCAAATATCCCATTATTCTCGTGGGAAGCCTGGACCGCACGCAGGTTACCCAGTTATCCCATGTTTTTCCGGTTATTACAACCGGACGGCGGTTACCCTGAGATGACGGCTGTCAGTTACCCGGCCGCGCCCGGAGTGGGCGAAAGGGACAAAGTCATTCAACCTGGCTTTGAGCCGGTTGTAGTCGCGCAGGCGATAATAGCCATGTTCGCCTGGGTTGTTTTTGTTCTGGTTTTGTGCCGTCACCTGAAAGTCAAAATCATGCGGCCTATTGCCGCCGGGGTTATTTTATTATTTGCGTTTTCGCCATCATTGGCCGAATGGGATTCGATTTTAATGTCTGAATCGCTGAGTTTCTCCCTGTTCACACTGATGATGACTTTGACACTCGAGTTGTTTTTTCGCATATCAAATGAGAAAAAGACGCCAGGAACTCTAACAAAAGTCCTTATGTTTTTGTGGGCGCTTATAGTACCTGCATGGGCATTTATGCGCGATTCAAATGCACAGACCCTGATTATCCTGGTAGTGTTTTTTATCGCATTTTTCCTTATCCCCGGAATACGAAGGAATATACCGGTTTTCTGGGTAGCCGGGATCGGTTTATGGGTTTTGTCCCTTTACGGTTGGTATTCTTATACAACTAGCGCGGCAAACCGTTGGGCCTGGGGATGGTTTGACATCTATAACCACTGGGTGAGCCTGTATCCAGCCAGAAAGCAATTCTTCCTTGATCATGGAATGCCTGACCCGTGGACGCATGAATGGGTTCAGGAATCCGGAACGAAGACATACTTCCTTTTTTTGGCAAGTCATCCCGGTTTTGTGGTTACTGAATTGCTGGGCCGGTTATCTGACGCGTTCTCAGAGAATGTACAACCGTTCTTCTTCACGTATCCCACTTTACCCCGGAAAATGGTACTGGCTATTGGAGATATTTTCCACCCGCTTTCAAGCATTGCTTTCCTGTTCCCTCTTTTTAGTGGAATTTTGATCATTATCGCGGCCATCAGGAATTCTCTCCAGAATAATAAGCACTGGTTCTGGTTGGTTCTCTGGTTGGTGAGTATGATTTATGGTCAATACGCAGCCAGCTTTTATGGTGACAGCGGTGGCTTGATCCGGCACACACTAGGCGCTGTTGTGTATATGCGGTTGATGATCTGGTTATTACCGATCATTATGCTTGAAGTTATCAACCATCGAAAGAATTCAAGTGCCAGAAGCATTTCGAAAAAAACAGCCAGCAGTTAGCTGGCTGTTTTTTATGGTTTTATTTGAACTTAGATATCGAGATTTTTCACATCTTTCGCGTGAGTAGTGATGAATTTGTTACGTGGTGGAACAGCTTCGCCCATCAGCATATCAAATGTGCGGTCCGCGGCGGCGGCGTCATCAATGGAAACCATGAGGAGTGTGCGTTTTTCGGGATCCATAGTGGTCTCCCATAATTGAGAAGGATTCATCTCACCAAGACCTTTGTAACGCTGAATGGATAGTTTGTCAGCCGGAATACTAAATTCCTTGACCAGTTTATCCTTTTGTTGTTCGTTATAAGCATATTTAATTTTGTCTTTATGGGCCACCCGGTAAAGCGGCGGTTGAGCGATGTAAAGATGTTCATCATCGATCAATGACTGCATGTATCGGAAGAAGAAAGTCAATAGCAACGTGCGGATGTGGCTTCCGTCAACATCAGCATCGGCCATCAGGATGATTTTCCCATAGCGCAAATTTGATGTATCAAAAGTATCACCAATTCCGGTGCCCAATGCCGAGATGATGGCTTTGACTTCGTTATTAGAGAGAATCTTATCCAGACGGGCTCTTTCGGTATTCAGGATCTTGCCGCGCAGGGGAAGAATGGCCTGAAAATGGCGGTCACGACCCTGTTTGGCTGAGCCACCGGCCGAGTCACCTTCCACAATGAAGAGCTCAGTTCTCGAAAGGTCGCGGTCAGAACAATCTGCCAGTTTTCCCGGGAGGGTAAGACTTTCAAGAGCGGATTTACGGATGACCAGGTCACGTGCCTTGCGGGCGGCGTCACGGGCGCGAGCGGATGTAAGACATTTTGACACAATCGCTTTGGCCGCAGCCGGGTTCTCATCCAGAAAAGTTGAAAAAGCTTCCACCACAACTTGCTGAACGAATGTTTGTACTTCGGGATTCATCAACTTGACTTTGGTCTGGCTTTCAAATTGCGGATCCGGGTGCTTAATGCTTACAATCGCCGTCATACCTTCGCGGGTATCATCGCCGGTGAAATTGGCGTCAGCTTCTTTAAGAAGGTTTGCTTTGCGGGCGTAATCATTGATCACGCGGGTTGTAGCGGTGCGCAAACCGGTCAGGTGGGTGCCGCCGTCAATGGTGTTGATGGTATTGGCAAACGAGTAGACAGAATCAGAATACGCGTCTGTGTACTGAATGGCAACCTCTACGCCTACATGTTCCATCTCTTTTTCCGCGTAGACGGTCTGGTGCAACCCCTCGCGGTTACGGTTGAGGTAACGCACAAATGACGTGATACCACCTTCGAAATAGAAGGTCATCTCACGGGAGGAACGTTCGTCAAAGAGATGGATGCGTACGCCACGGGTGACAAATGCCATTTCGCGGAAGCGTTGGGTCAGGGTGGAGAAACTAAAATCAATATCGTCACCCTTGAAGATCTGGCGATCTACTTTAAAAGTTGTTTTCGTACCAGAAATACCAGGATCGCACGTGCCGATTTCTTTTACGGGTTCTTCTGGAACACCGCGATTGTATTTTTGATAATAGACTTTGCCTTCACGACGAACTTCAACTTCACATGTTTCTGAAAGCGCGTTGACGGCCGATACACCGACGCCATGCAAACCGCCGGAAACTTTGTAACTACCCGAACCGAATTTACCTCCAGCGTGGAGAACGGTCATGACAACTTCAAGGGCCGATTTCTTTTTCTGCGGGTGGATATCCACCGGAATTCCGCGGCCGTTGTCTGAGACTGTGACGGTAATATCCGGGTGAATGACTACTTCAATATTGGAACAGGCGCCCGCGAGAGCTTCGTCTATAGAGTTGTCAACAACTTCATAAACAAGATGGTGAAGGGCTTTTAGGTCTGTTCCGCCCACATACATACCCGGGCGCCGGCGAACGGCTTCCAAGCCTTCAAGAACTTGAATATCTTTTGCGCCATACGAAACTTCTTCAGTCTGCATGAGAAATCCTTATGATAAAGTCAATTTCAGATTACAAATTTACGGCAGTTTTACCAGCCTGATGCAATTTACTTTCCATCCAAACCAGGCCTTTTCGGTAGTATACGAAGCTTGACGCAATGAGACCGGTGCTAATGAACGCGTGTCCAAAAATCCCAAAAATTGTTACCCATGACGAATCGGGAGCCATACCCCACAATAGGTTCAATCCCTGGTATAGCAATAACGCGGTTAGAAAAAATAATCCGGTACCGGGAAGGAAATTGCGGACCAAACGGATGCTGGTTGTAATTGATTTTCCAAGCGTTTGCTGTTGAACAAAAACTCCATGCGGAGAGAAGATCAACGGCATTAGAAACCAGACCATGATGAGGAAGACCAGTAAAAGGACGATCTGTCCAACTGTAATTGAGATCAAAGATAGTAAGGTGACCATCAGAAAGGTGGGAAATAAAAAGATCATAATTGCCGCGACACAGGCAACTGTCAAAAGGATAACTTGAAGGAACGAATTTATAGTTGAAACCATAGAAAACGGGATGTTGTTTTTGCCAGTAGCTCTGGAAATGGCATCAAAATAAATATAACCAAGGATAAGTCCGGTTATGGTCAACACACCCCAGGTAAAAAATGCCTGAATGGCACTGGTGACTTCAATAGTAAAGGCTAAACCCAGAGGTGTTTTTATTGGTGAAATTCCTGTCATCAGGCTGGGAATTCCGATGGGAAACATCCGTACCAATGAAAACAAATTGAAGTGACTTAACAAAATGTCCCATAATTCCGAAGTCCATTGAGTCATTTCCATAAGATCCGGATTGGATAGTTCTGGTAAATCAGTAAGAACCGCATTTACATACGGAAGCAATAATGACTTTATTCGTAGATGGGGACCCAGCCACAGGAAAATATCAAATGATAGAGGAAACAGGATCAAATAGATCCTGTTGGCGATGATATTAAATCCCTCAGTGATTGTGCTGATAAGGCGGGGTGCGGAGTTGGTTTCAGAAATTGAGTCAGGTTCCATAACCGTATAATTTTACCACCTGTCATGCGAAAATTTATTAGTAGAACATTTGATTGCAAACACCTTGCGGAGTTGTTATCCGGGAATGATAAAATCAAATTATGTCTCATCTCATTAAAAAGATAGATTCAAACAGATTCAGTGTGGTCATGGCAGTCATTTTGCTGGCATACTCAATTTCTCCATTTATTAAAATTCCTAATCGAGAATTGAATTTGCAGCTTCCTGGTTTCCTTTTCCTGCTCAGAGTAGATTATTCAGGATTGGTTTCCATTCTCTCTGCCGGGTTGGGAGCGACAGGCATGGCGTGGCTGTTGCAAGCACGGTCAGATGAATTAAAGGACGGTAAAGAATTGGAGCACCTCCTTTTGCCAGCATTGACAGCATGGGCAATTGGAGTTCCGCTTGGAGCACTGGAGATTAATCTACAGTGGTGGGCTGTTTTTGTTTTTGGCGGCTTTTTATTAGCCGCGGTATTTCTATCAGAATTTATTGTTATTGACCTCGACGATAAGCGGTCAAGCCTGGCGATAATAGGTCTATCGGCAGTGGCATATGTCGTCTACCTGATACTATGTGTGGCATTACGCGGTGCCTCTATCCGGTTATATCTAACATTGCCTGTTTATTTCATTACTGCCGGCGTGATCAATTGGCGGGTGCTTAAGTTACGCCAAAAAGGAAACAACAGGATGCATTGGTCAATTGTCACTGCACTGGTTACAACACAGGTAGCAATAGGTTTGCATTATTTACCTGTACAGCCCATCCAATTTGGATTGATTTTGACCGGTTTATGTTACTCAATCACTGTGTTTGCCATCGCGTTTGACAAAGAGACTGATTTTAAGAAAAGTTGGATGGAAGCATCCTTATTACTGACTTTATTCTTAGGAGTGGCTTTACTTCTCCCCTCATGACTTCGCGGAAAATATTACCTTTGGATGGTCCCTAAAGATATCCAGTCTGGTAATATTGAATGTGGATTTCCGTAACTGCGGCAATGACCTGAGTGTTATCCATTCCGTAAACATATAAAAACAAAGGAACGAAATATGGTTTTTTTGGCTTTTGTCTTATGCATCGCAGTGTCTTATCTCCTTGGAGCTATCCCCTTCGGACTTATAATCGTCAAGCTCAGAACCGGGAAGGATGTGAGGGGAGTGGGATCGGGCCGTACTGGCGGAACCAACGCAATGCGTGCTGCCGGAGTTCTGGCCGGTGTATTGACGGCTGTTTTTGATATTTTAAAAGGCGCGTCGACATACTTTGTCGTAAGCTTCGCAAATTCGATCTTCCCTATGGGAAGCATGGAAATTATCTGGCTCCAGGTTTTATGCGGGCTGGCGGCCATATTAGGTCATAATTATTCTATTTTCTTAATGTATCGTAATGATGAAGGAAAACTTCGTTTGACCGGCGGCGCCGGTGGCGCGACCTGCCTGGGTGGCGCCATTGCCATCTGGCCTCCCATTATCTGGTTCATAATTGGACTGGCGCTGATGGTGTATATCTTCATCGGTTATGCTTCCGTAACAACAATGAGCATAGCCCTGATAGCGACGGGAGTATTTATTTACCGCGCCGCTATGGGGTATGCTTCCTGGATATATGTTGTCTATGGCGTAGTGGCGGAACTGCTTTTGATCTGGGCGCTGCGCCCCAATATTAAACGCCTGATTGAAGGCAAAGAACGTTCAGTTGGCATCCGCTCATATATTCAACGCCGGAAGGCTGGAAAACGGCCAGATTTTTATAACGGTGAAGATCTGGATTAATCGTCCAGAGAGTCATCCGGTTCTTCATCAGTAATTTCGTCAGTGAAATCATCGGAAAAATCTTCCGAATATTCCTCTTCCATATCCAGGTCTTCTTCATGTGAGAGGTCAGCGGAATTCTTGTCATCCGATTCCTCCACTGACAGGGCAGATGATCCATCGCGAAGGAATTTCATATAAAGCGATTTTAAATTACGGCGATGTAAGTCTTCACCAAGACCGCCAAGATTGACGCGCGATTTTCCACAACTCTCAACATCAACCATACTTAATACTTCTTCCGGATTGCGTTTCTTGGAAGCCGATTTTACTGCCTTGCGGATGTTGGCCAGATAGGCCAGGTTTTCCTTTACGGCTCCTTCAATCTCTCCACGAAGGATGATGTCTCCGTGCCCCTGCACTATGTTTTCCAATCCCATCTTGCCAATCTGCTTGATCATTTCTCCCATAACATCAATGTCGCCATCAACGATATAAGGAAGAGGCATGAACGCGTCACCGGCAAATAGGACACGGTCTTCTTCAATCAATACAGAAATCCCATCAGGGCTGTGACCTGGAGTGGGCATCAGAATTAAATTCTTCTTGCCAACCCGAAGTGTCATGGTGCCCTGGCTGAATGTCAATTGCGGTAAAACAATTTTGGATTTACTGAATGAAGCGTTGTTTTGCCGGGTGACTTCGAGAGCAGGAATGGCTTTCTCTTGCATTAATTTCCGGCAGAGGGAATGCGATAATACTGTGGCCCCGGGAAAAAAGCAATTCCCCCAGGTATGATCGGCATGGTAGTGGGTATTCACCACATAACGAACCGGCATTCCAAGCACTTCTTCAATATACTGCCGCATCTGAAGTGTTTCTTCGGGCATAGCCAAGGTATCAATAACGACAGCCCACTGAGTACCGGTCACAGCGCCGGCGGTCACCTGTGCGTAAACTTCACTCTGGAACCAGTAAACATTTTCTGAAACACGTTCGTGCTGCATTAGCCATATCCTGATTTATAGTGTAGGCGCGGACCGCGAGGGATCTGCAGCCGGTTTATCAAGTGCGTAGAATAGCATAAATTAATGTAAAAGTCAAAAAAAAGTGACTGAAATCATTCAGTCACCTTTATCTTTAGAGAACTTTGCTCAAGAAGAGGCGGGTACGCTCTTCTTTGGGATTGGTAAACAATACTTCCGGCGGAGCTTCCTCAATGATCTGACCGCCATCCATCAAAATTGCCCGGTGTGCAGCCGCACGGGCAAAACCCATTTCGTGCGATACGACAACCATGGTCATTCCTTCTTTGGCCAGATTGAGCATAACATCCAGCACTTCCTGGATCATTTCAGGATCAAGAGCGCTGGTGGGTTCGTCAAACAACATGATCTTGGGGTTCATTGCCAGAGCGCGGGCAATAGCCACCCGCTGCTGCTGTCCGCCTGAGAGCTGACCGGGGCGCGCATGGGCTTTATCCGGGATGCCTACTTTATCCAGCAGGTCAAAAGCTATTTTTTCAGCTTCCTTTTTCCCGCGTTTACGGACAACCTTTTGAGCCAGCATAATGTTGTCAAGCACCGTGAGATGGGGAAAGAGGTTGAATTGCTGGAACACCATACCAACCTCTGTTCTGACGGCATTGATGTTTTCCGCGGTACTTAAGGGAATTCCATCCACAACGATCAAACCCTCATCATATTTTTCAAGGCGATTAATGCAGCGGAGCAAAGTGGATTTTCCTGATCCCGAAGGTCCAATGATCATCACAACTTCGCCCTTTTGAATATCGAGGCTGACATTACGAACGGCTTCGAGGGCGCCAAATTTCTTGGTTACATTTTCAATATGAATTATCGGTTCCATGGCTACCTCTCAAGACGTGTTTTGTGCTCAATAAAAGTGACGATCCGCGCGGAAAACAAGGTCATAGTCAGATAGATTAACGCAATCATGACCCAGGTTTCAATCGGAATGAAATTGGCAGCCATAAACTCGCGGCCGCGGCGTGTGATATCGGCAACCGCCACAACACTGACCAGCGAGGAATCTTTCAACAGAGAGATGAATTCATTACCAACAGGCGGAAGGATGATTCGGACGGCCTGGGGAAGAATTACATAGCGCATGGCTTCGATGTGTGACATACCCAGGCTGCGGGCTGCTTCCATTTGCCCTTTTGGGATACTCTGAATACCGGCACGGTATATTTCTGCCATGTAAGCCGCATAACAAAAGGTAAGACCTAGAATGGCCATACCCACAGGGTTGGCAAGATAATTCTTCAATGGCTCGAAATTTAGAAAATTCCCGAGGGATTGAATAACAGAGGGGAAGGCAAAATACCAGAATAGCAGTTGAACAAGCAGGGGAATACCGCGAATTACTTCCACGTAAACGGTGGAAATGCCGTTTATAGCCTTGTTTTTCGACAGCCGGCCTAATCCAATGATCAAACCAACTATGAGGACCAGAAAGAATGAGACTACCGTAGTGGTAAGGGAAACCCAGATACCATCCCGGACGAATAAAATAATTCTCCAGTACGGATCACTTTTGGTTATTGAAAGATAAGCGATGAGAAAAAGTACGAAAAAGACGAGAAGCCACCATTTGTCAAAACGATTATTGTTTTCCCCGGGTTTGACATCGGCAGGACGACTAAGAGGGACCATACCATCAGTTTGCATTTCCATTTGTTCACCAGTCCGATAACAAAATTTTTGTGGGATTTTTTTGATTCATTTGTGTCTCCAATTGATATTGGCGGGGGGATTAGATGATTAATTGTGCAAGTATACACCCAATCTGTATAAGGATCTGGTAAAACCCCGCGCCCCATCTTGAGATGATGCTGGCTCCATGCTAGAATGCGCCTATGAAACAAAACTCATTCCCGCTGTTTTTTGAATTCTCATCCAATCAGATTGCATTGTTCGTATCGGCCTTGCTTTTTTATATATTAGGCGCAGGAATTGCCAGATACCTTGGGGTTTTCCAGAAGATACAGGAATTCTGGTACGGCTTGTTTTTCATAACTTTAGTATCGGCGAGTGGTTTTTTACTTCAACGCTACTTTGACCCCAGACAGTTAAAAAAAGCAAACCAGAGTGAGGATGGTTTGGTAAAGAGCCGTCAATATTTATTAACCGGTCTGGCGCTTTTGATGACGGGCAGCATAATTGCCTATTTATTGATTTTTTCATCCAAAACAGATGTCGTCAATATTGTGTTTCTGGTGTTCACCTTTCTTATACCGTTTCTATATGCCATTCCCCCAATTCGATTGGCAGAGAAAGGATATGGTGATTTGGTACTGATTCTTTCGATATCCATAATTCATCCGGCATTGGCTTTCACCCTTCAATCCGGTTCACTTCATAACCTTGTTTTGTTGGTCTCTGTGCCAATGTTTTTCTTTTTGATGGCGATGTTAATTTCTACTGATTTAAATAATTACTTGCAGGCTATGCTGAGCGGCGAAAAGAACTTTGTCAACATGCTTGGTTGGAAACTCGCTATGAATCTGCATGACTGGTTCGTCATTCTCGGGTATGTGCTTATCGGAGTGGCAACTTTTAATGGTCTCCCATGGAATTTTGTCTGGCCCGCACTGGTACCTCTTCCGGTATTCATTTTCACCATGTATGAAATCCACAGGATCAGGGAAGGAGCAAAACCACGTTGGACTTTATTGACTTTTAGCGGGTACGCCGGACCCGGGATTATGTTATACGGTCTGTTGTTTATGCTATGGTTCGGGTGATACAGTTATATTGAAAAGGAGGCAATATGCCAATTTTACAAAATTCTCCCGCTCCGGATTTTTCACTGGAGGATGAAAATGGAACTAAGCATTCCTTAAGTGATTTCAAAGGAAAAACTGTTCTTTTATATTTTTATCCGAAAGATGATACTCCGGGCTGCACAACGGAAGCCTGTAACTTCAGGGATGATTATTCAAGTTATGAAAACGCAGGCGTGACCATTCTGGGTATCAGCCCCGATAGTGTAAAGGCCCATAAAAAATTCAAAGAGAAGTATCAATTACCATTTACTCTTCTTGCTGATATAGATCACAAAGTTTGTGAAATGTACGGCGTTTGGGGACGTAAGAAGTTTATGGGTAAAGAATATGACGGGGTATTTAGAACGTCATTCTTGATTGATAAAAACGGAATGATAAAAAAGGTTTACGAGAATGTAAAACCCGCTGACCACAGCAAAGAAGTGATCAGCGATGTTGGATAAATACGAAACAGAGGTTGGTTATTTAACCAGCCTCTGTTTATGTCAAGGTGTTTACTTGTGAAATTATTTATTGCAGGAGCCGAAGGGCGGCACGGTTATGTTTTTCAATTAGCACACCGGTATCTATGGTACGCATTTGTCCGTCCTTTACGATCATACGTCCCTGAACAAAGCTAAAATCTATGGTTTGCGGCGCGCAGAATATGAGAGCGGCAACCGGGTCATGCAGCGCGCCGGCATACGCCAGTTTATCCAGTTTGATCGCGATAAAGTCTGCGCATTTTCCGGGCTCAAGGGAACCTATATCTTTACGACCAAGAACGGAAGCCCCACCACGGGTTGCCAGCTCAAGTGCCTGACGTCCCGTCATCAATGGGGGTACTTTATCGGCAGATAGCGAGAAGCCTTCAAGCCCTGACCGCAGGCGGGAAAGCAGCATAGCCTGACGTGCTTCTGCCAGAAGGTGAGACCCATCATTCGAAGCTGACCCATCAACGCCAAGACCGACTTTTATCCCCGCCGACATGTATTCACGGATGGGAGCAATACCGCTGGCAAGGCGCATATTGGAGGAGGGGCAATGCGCCACACCGCATCCTTCATGCGCGTAGACATTAATTTCTTCTTTGTTTACATATATAGAATGTGCGAACCAGACATCATTTCCGACCCAGTCTACGGATTGCATATAGCCCACAGGGCGATGGCCAAATTTCTGCAAACAAAATTCCTGTTCATCTTCCGTCTCAGCGAGATGGGTATGCAGATGAACTCCGTAATGACGGGCCATTTTCGCGCTCTCACGCATTAAGTCGCCTGTGACACTGAAGGGGGAGCAGGGAGCGAGGACAATCTGAAGCATGGATCCTGGATTGGGATCATGGAAGGTTTCAATCAGGCGCTGACTGTCACGGAGAATGTTTTCTTCAGTATCGACCACACTATCCGGGGGTAAACCGCCTTTGCTTTCTCCTAGGCTCATTGAGCCGCGGGACGCATGCAGACGAATGCCCACTTCTTTACCGGCCGCAATCTCATCATCAAGACGTGAGCCATTTGGGAAAAGATATAAATGGTCGGAGGCGGTAGTACAACCGGAAAGGGCCAGTTCAACCATGGCTGTTTTGGCTGATATAAACACATCCTCAGGATTCATCCGGGCCCAGATTGGGTAGAGCGTTTTTAGCCAATTGAAAAGATTGGCATTTTGGGCGGCAGGAACAGCCCGGGTCAGGGTTTGGTAAAAATGGTGGTGTGTGTTTACCAGACCCGGTAGAACTATATATCCTGAAAGGTCTACAACTTCATCGGCGGTTTCGGGCAATTCCTTAGTGGCGCCGACATTTTTTAGAAAACCGTTTTCACAATATAGACCACCATTTGTTATTTCCCGGCGGTTATCATCCATGGTTACGAGAAGGTCAGCATTCTTGATCAGCAGGGAAGTCATAGAAAATCCTATCCGTGTGCGAGCTTTGACGCCTGAAGGGTGCTCTTAAGGAGCATTGCGATAGTCATGGGGCCAACGCCACCGGGGACGGGGGTTATGGCGCCAGCCACTTCAATCGCTTCGTCAAATTTCACATCACCAACAAGGCGGTAGCCTCGTTTTTTGGTCGCGTCATCCACGTGGTTGATGCCGACATCGATAACAACCGCGCCCGGTTTGATCCAATCTCCGCGAACCATCTCCGGTCGGCCTACGGCAGTCACCAGGATATCTGCCTTACGGATGATATCCGGCAAATTGGCGGAACGGGAATGGCAGATCGTGACAGTGGCGTTTGCCCTGACCAGGAGTAATGCCACGGGCATGCCGACAATATTAGACCGGCCCAGCACGACGGCATTCTTACCTTCGATCTTGTCACAGTATTTTTCCAACATCACCATACAGCCGGCAGGTGTGCAGGGGACGAATAACGGATCCCTGCCTTTTTGAGCCAACCGGCCTACATTGATGGGATGGAATCCGTCTACATCTTTTGAAAGATCGATCAAGCTCAAGATACTTTCTTCATCCAATCCTTTTGGAAGGGGCAATTGAACAAGGATACCGTTAACCTCAGGATCGCCATTCAATTTTCTGACAAGATCCTCCACTTCTTTTTGAGTGGCTGTGGCTGGTAATTCATTACCGAAGGATCGTATACCTACTTCATCACAGGCTTTGTGTTTTGACCTCACATAATCATGCGAAGCCGGGTCGTCACCAACCAGCACGGTGGCCAATCCGGGTTGCGGTTTTCCTGACTGCAACCGTTCGGTCACTTCGCGGGCAACGTCAGCGCGGATCTGTCGGGCCATTTCGGTTCCATCAATAATAGTAGCTGGCATTATTCCCTCCACACAATTATTTGGTAAATTCAATTAGAATTATACAGTCGGGGGAATTCCAATCAAAATGATCTTTTCCCTGAATATCAACCATTATCGAAGGATGGAAGTCATATCATCCGGTATAATTTAGCTCTCGGAGGGTAAACATGAGCAAAATTTGCGTCATAGGAACCGGTTATGTCGGGCTGGTCACAGGCACCTGCTTTGCCGATCTGGGGAATAGTGTTACCTGTTTAGATGTTGACGAAACCCGCATTTCCAAGCTTCACAAAGGGATCATGCCTATTTATGAGCCCGGTTTACAGGAAGTTGTTGAACAGAATGTCAAGGCTGGCCGACTGATATTTACAACTGATTATGAAAAAGCGGTAAAGGACGCCGAAATAGCCTTCATCGCGGTCGGCACGCCATCCGGCGTGGATGGTGAAGCTGATCTGCAATATGTTCGCCAGGCGGCTGAATCCATTGCTGATCTGGTTGGTGACAGGATCATTGTTGTCAACAAATCCACCGTTCCGGTCGGAACCGGTGACTGGGTAGCTGAAGTCATCCAGAAACGCCGCAATGGAAAACCATTGGACTTGAATGTTGTATCCAATCCAGAATTCCTGCGTGAGGGATCTGCCATTAATGACTTTATGCAATCAGACAGGGTTGTCCTGGGTTCAGAAAACCGGGCTGCCGCGGAAAAAGTGGCGGAGCTTTACGCCCCGTTACGCTGCCCTGTGTTGATCACCGATCTTCGGACCGCGGAGATGATCAAGTACGCGTCCAACGCATTTTTGGCCACCCGTATTTCCTTCATCAACGAGATCGCGAATGTATGTGAAGAGCTCGGCGCTGATGTTAAAGTAGTTGCCCAGGGTATGGGGCTGGACAAACGTATTGGAAGCGCATTTTTGGACGCCGGCCTCGGATGGGGTGGTTCCTGCTTCCCGAAAGATGTCAAAGCCCTGGCGCACATGGCCGTGTTGCACGGAACGCATCCGCAGCTATTGCAGGCGGTAATGGAAATCAACCGTAACCAACGCCGTCGTATCGTTTATAAACTGCGCAAGGCGTTAGGCGGTTTAAATGATGTCACAATCGGTATCCTGGGTATTTCATTCAAACCGAATACTGATGATATTCGCGAAGCTCCAGCTTTGGAAGTGATCCATCTTTTGGAGAATGAAGGCGCGCACATCAAAGCCTATGATCCTCAGGCCATGGAAAATGCCGCCAACGTTTTACCCAAAGTGAAACTGTGCGAGAACCCGTACCAGGTGGCAGAAGGAGCAGACGCTCTTATCCTGGTTACAGACTGGAACGAATTTAAACAGGTCGATTTCACTCGAATTAAATCCCTAATGCAGGGATCTGTCATTATTGATGGCCGTAATTTGTGGGATGAAAAGACCCTGAAGAATATGGGCTTCCAGTATTTTGGAGTGGGTAGAGGGAATAAACCAGCGGCAACACTCGAATAAAT
>CAYOKC010000087.1:0-15622 GCA_964404415.1 uncultured Leptolinea sp.
TTCAGTCTCGTAGAAACCCCCGCCCCAGACTCTGAGCATGTTCTGGTGGACCAATACAGCATCACTCAAGATTTTTTCAAGTTTCCGTCGCGTGATGCGGGTTGGGAATGAATCGGTTGGGATCCAGTTGGAGCCCCTGGCAAAGATGATCACTCCGTTGACAGCAAACTTAAAGCTTTCACCCCATTCATCCGGTTCCTGGATCAGATCGATGGTTCGCAGACCAAGTTTATAATCCCGTTGATCAAGCACGTTGCCTTCTTTTTCAAGGCATACCTTAATGCCATAAAGGGGTTGGGCGCCATAACCGTTCGGCCACCAGAGCTGTGGATTGTCGATCTCAAGTTCCAGCTGGCAAGATTGGTCTTCGAGGGACGCTTTTTTTGTTATCACGCTGCTGTGATCTGGCGGACTCACTTCAAGTCGGACAGAACCGCCAGCGACAGGATGCGTTGTAACAACCTGAGCAGAGATAACCACTTTTCCGCCGCTGTGTATCTGGCGCAGGTGCACATCCTCCAACCTGGCTTCAGACCAGGCTTCTAGGCGGATATCCTTCCAGATTCCGATCGGCGGCAACTGCGGGCCCCAGTCCCAGCCAAACTGGCAGGGGGCTTTACGGATATATGGGCTGCCGGGAATGGATTGTGAGACACCAAACAACGCGCGGACAGCCTGTTTTCCGGCTGTGAATTTGACCGGAGAGGCCAAAGTGATCGTCAAAGTGTTCTCGCCGGGAAGAAGATGGGGTTTACTGTCCCAACGGTACTGGCGGAACATATTATCCGTTTTACCCAGATCATGCCCGTTCACGTTGACAGTAGCCAGTGTGTCCAGCCCGTCACATACAAGCTGAATACAGGGCATATTGAACAGATCGCGGGAAGCAAGGAATTGCAGGCGGTACTCCCAGTCACTCTCGGCTACCCAGCGAACCCGTTTTTCATTGTCGCCGGTGAAAGGATCGGGAATGCGTCCCAAAGCTAGCAGGTCAAGGTGCACACTGCCGGGAACGGTTGCGGGGAGCCAGTCTTGCGTACCAGCCTGCCGGAAATTCCATGCCCCGGCCAAGGATTGAAATCTCATAAACACTAACTCCTGAAGAATAAGATCAGACCTAACCTGCGTTTTGATTTTGGGCGGAGAAGCGTAAAATCATACCCGCAACCATGTGACATGTGTCACACCTTCTCTTAACGTACCGTCGAAAGATCCCAGGGTTCATGGATCTTGGGGACGTCGTTGATCAAACGGCGGGTATAGCTTTCCCTCGGTGACAGGATCACCTCGTCTGCAGACCCGTGTTCAATCAATTTACCGTGTTCCATTATATAGACAGTATCCGAAACAAAGTACGCCAGACCGATATCGTGGGTGATGAAGATGAGGGTCATGCCGGTTTCATCGCGCAATTTCATCAACATCTCCAGAATTGTGGCCCGCGAACAGGCATCGATCATGGAGGTGGGTTCATCGGCCAGCAGGATCTTGGGTTTCAGCAGGAAGATGCGGGCGATCATCAGCCGCTGCATCTGGCCACCGGAAAGCTCGAAGGGGTATTTGTTGGTCAGTTCGTCGAATTTCAGGTTGACAAAGCTGCACGCTTCGGTCATCAGCGCGTATTTTTCTTCCCTGGAATACTGTCGGCCGTTGCGCATGTTGATGCAGTCCAGCAGAACGGAATCAACCTTCTTGAACTGGTTATAGGAACTGTACGGGTCTTGAAAGATGGCCTGGATCTTCTTCCAGTATTCTTTCTTTTTCCAGGGGGTGCTGATATCACGTTTCACACCCTGAAAGAAAATGTCACCTTCGGTGGTGCTGATCAACCCCAGCAGCATTTTGGCCAGGGTGGTCTTGCCGCTGCCCGATTCGCCCACGATTGAGACGATCTCGCCCTCGCGGAAGTCGAAGTTAACATGGTCAACGGCGACTGTCTTCTGCGCGCCCAACCCAAAGACTTTGGTCAGGCCTTCTCCTCTGAGACAGGAATTACCGGTTTTCGTCATTTTGATATTCCTTCCTCAGTTGGTCTTCGCTGAAGACGCAGCGGTATGAACGTCCTTCCGCGATGTGGCGCATTTCAACAGATTGAGTACGGCATTCAGGTTGAACAAATTTACAGCGGTCGGCAAAACGGCAGCCGCGCGGCGGCCGCTTCAGGTTTGGTGGAACGCCCGGGATGGCTGTCAGATGAGCGGAGCGAAGGCCGCTTTCCGGAACGATGATGGAGCCCATCAGACCTTTGGCGTACGGGTGGATGGGATCAAACACCGTCTGTTTCGCGGTGCCTTTTTCCACTATTTGCCCGGCATACATCACCATGATGTCATCCGTCACATTGTAGAGCAGGGGAAGTTCGTGGGTGATGAAGATCATCGATTTGACGTACCCCTTCTCCATCAGGTCCTTCAGCATTTTGATGACCATCTTCTGAGAAGTCACATCGAGGGCTGATGACGGTTCATCCGCGATCAGGATTTTCGGGCATAAAATGACCGATGTGGCGATTACGGTGCGTTGTTTCATGCCGCCGGAAAGTTCCACCGGGTACTTTTGAAGAACGTCAACCGGCAGGCCGAGATCGGCAAAGCGTTCACGAGCCAGTTCATGAATTTCTTTCTTTGTGGCCTTCGGGTCGTGCGCCTGGATCACATCCTCGATCAGGTGGATGATCTTCTGGGTGGGATTGAGGGCGTTCATCGCCGCCTGCGGAATGTAGGCGATCTCTTTGCCAAGAATGGAGTGGCGGATATCATCCGGATCCATCCCGGAGATGTTGCGGCCATCGATGATAATGTCACCGCTCATATAGTGCAGCGGGGCGAAGTAATAACCCATCAGGCTCAGCGCCAGGGTTGACTTGCCGCAGCCTGATTCACCGGCGATACCCAGAGATTTACCTTCTTCCACCTTGAGAGACACGTGGTCAACCGCGTATACATCTTCGTGGTACCGGGTGATATATTTTGTGGTCAATTCATTGACCTGCAGTATAACTTTTCCCATGTGTTTCACCTAGTCCCTTAGTGCCGGATTGAACACCTGGTCGAGGCCTGTGTTCATCAAGTTCATTGAAAATGTGATCAACGCAATGACCACCAGAACCGGGAAGTACGCCCACCATTTGCCTAAAATTTGCGCCTGGTAGATCATGGCCCAGTTCATCATCAAGCCCAGCGTTGGGACTTCCGTGGTGCGCGGCCCCAGCCCGAGGATAGAAAGGCTGGCTTCCGCCAGGATAGCGGAGGAAATCTGCAGGATCAGTGCCATCACCACATACGAGGCGATATAGGGCAGAATGTCGTTGGTGATGATATAGAGGGTTGAATGCCCGGAGAGTTTCGAGAGGTTGACGTGGTCGCGGTTGCGTAACGAGATGACCTGTGAACGCACCGCCCTTGCTGTCCACACCCAGGACGTCAGACCGATCACCAGGGCAATGGTGATAGCGCCGCGCTTGTCCTGGCCGATGGAAAAGGAGATCAGGATCAGCAGCACGAACGAGGGGATGACCGTGAACAGGTTTGTGATGAACATGATGATGTCATCCACAAATCCGCCGATGTAACCGGCCAGCAATCCAAGCGCCAGCCCGATGAGAGTGGCCAGCAGTCCGGCTACCAGGCCGATCTGCAGCGAGACTTCAGTGGCTTTGACCAGTTCCGTCAACACATCACGGCCGAAGTTATCGGTGCCCAGCGCCAGAAACCGCACGCTGGATACATCGTTTACGTTCACATAATCAAATTGGTTGACGATGCCGGATTGCTCCAGAACGCCTGTCTGGGCGTTCTTCATGGCTATGATGGCGCCTTCGGTGGAAAGCAGCCCTTTCAGCGAATTATTAAGGCGCTGGTAATAACGTTGTTTCGCAAAGGTCATTCCCGGGAATTTCTTGTTGGGTTCATAGTTCTTTTCCCAGAGATTGATCAGCATTTCCGTATCTGCGCTGTTGATTTCATCCGCGGGAAGGCCGGCTGTCGTCAGCCAGGTGACCATATCCGCGCGTTCCTGGTCACCCAGTTTGCTGGCAATGCGTTTTTCCGCGGCATCTTTGATATTGAGCTGATATTTTGTTGAGTTATTAATGGCATCATAATTACTGACGTACAAACCCGGTGGGAAGAAGGTTCCCTGCCCGATGATCTCCAGCGGGGACGCGGTTACAAAAAGGGGATACACGATCACTGTGAGCAGCAAAAGGACAAAGATACAAAAACCAACCAGGAATTTGCCGGAATGAAATACTTGACGTAAGGTGTTTTTCATTTTTTCATCCCTGCCTAATCAGATTGGGCCGCTTTGATCCGGGGATCGATCAGGCCGTAGAGAACTTCAATAATAAAGTTAGCGATCAAAACCATAAATGTGATAATGATCGTTGTGCCTGAGATCAGGGGGTAATCCTGCCCCATAACAGCCGTCAGCATGGTGTAGCCAAGGCCGGGGTAGCTGAAAATGATCTCAGCCACCAACGCACCGCCGACCATGGTGCCAATGGACAATGCCAGGCCTGTAATTTGTGGCAGCATGGCATTGCGGAAAACATACCCGATGATCTTGCTGTCTTTTATGCCAAGAAATCGGCTGTATTTCACATAATCGGCATTCAATTCGTAGATGGCCATGGAACGCATGCCGATTGCCTGCCCGCCTATGGCGATCAATACGATGGACCAGAAAGGTAGTTGGTAGTGGATAAATACCGACCAGAAGAAATCCCAACTATAGTTTGGGATCATATCAAAACCATACCCCCCGGAAGTGGGGAGCCATTTCAAATTCACACCAAAGATAACCAGTAAGATAACGGCCATACCAAAGGCCGGGAGATTGCTGACGAAGATACTGACGGGGAGAAGTACTTTATCAAAACCTTTTTTCAGGTAGGCGGCCAGGGCGCCCAATGTGTTACCGATCAGCCAGCCGACGATGATCGCCGGAAATTGCAGGCCGATCGTCCACCAGATCGACGAAGAGATGATGTCTCCCACCGGGCGGGGATACTGGCTGAATGATGCGCCAAAATTTCCATGAAGCACATTGGTTACATACAGAAAAAACTGATCAAGAAGGGGTTTATTCGTGCCGAAGGTCTCGGCGTATTGCTCATACACGGCTTTCATGCCGGTTGAGCTTGACATACCCTGAGCGATCCGGGCTACGATGGCGGCTACCGGGTCGCCCGGCATGAGGCGGGGCAGGGTGAAATTTAGAATGAAAGCGAATACAGCAGTCACCAGCAACCAGATGAATTTGTTCCAAAAATACTTCCAGTAACCTTTCAACGCCATACCTCCTGGTTTTATATAACAGCCATGTTCCGGGGTTTCCGGAACATGGCTGTTCCCGCTGTATTACATATTATTTGACGAGTGTGAGGTTGTAAAGGCCGGCGATGCTCCAGCCATCGGTCAGATCCAACGGCGGAACGGGCGGATTGGTTCCATCACCTTCATGCGGGAAGTTCGTCCATACAGATTCATTCACAGTGTGGAAGGACTGCGGGCGGTACATCAGGGTGAAGGAGGGAACATCGGTCAGGTACGCTTTAACAATTTCAGTGTACATGGATTTCAGTTTGGCGGGATCGGTTTCATTCGGGATCGCGTTGATGATCTCGTCAACTTTGGGGTTCTTGTAACCACCCCAGTCACCGTTCCAGTTGTTCTTGGTTTCGGCATACTTGGAGTTCAAGAATTTGTTGATGCGGCCCCAGGGCTGGGTCGGGCCGGCGCCATCGTTGTACATCATGAAGATGTCATAACCTTCGGCAAGGGGCCAGTTGGTGATAACGGTCTGGTAAACAGCCCATTCGGGGTAGTTGGTGGTGATATCGACACCGATTTCTTTACCGGCGGCGGCAACAACTTCAATGGCAGCCTGCCAGTCAGACCAACCGTTCGGGCAGGTGGCGGTGTACTGCAGTTTCTTGCCTTTGTATTCACGCCAGCCGTCACCATCGGTGTCTTTGACACCGGCTTCGTCCAGCAGTTTCTTTGCGCCTTCAATGTCTTTACCAGCCCACTGCAGGTCTTTGACGGCATCGTGGTCGAACAGGGCCTGCTCACCGGGGGTGGGGTTCATCAGGGAGCGCGGAACCTGGGTGAATGTGGCAGACTGGTTGGTCATGGCATTGGCGATGATGGTGTCATAGTCAACAGCCATGGCGATGGCTTTGCGGATCGAAGCGTTGTCCAGACCGTAGGAGCCCATATTGAAGAAGGCGGTCGGGAGGCTGGCGCCGATACCGTAGGGGGCATCCGCGAGGTAGGTGGAGACGGGAAGGTTATCTTTCTCCCAGAGTTCCTGTACGTTGGAATTGAACTGCTGGCTTACGTCAACTTCACCGGCTTTCAAAGCGGTGGTGCCGGCGGCATTGTCTTTGAAAATAACATGGGCCAGATATTTGGGGGCGGGCAGCTTGCCGAACATGCTGGCATCTTGACCCCAATACTTATCATCGCGGACCAGAACGACTTTGGTTTCATCGGCGAAGTATTTTTTGTAAGGGCCGGAGGAAACGAAATCTTCGGCCATGTCGGCCATGAATTTGGCGGCATCTTCACCAACGCGTTTTTCCAACTTCTGGGTCCAGGCTTTCTGGATGACGTAGTTGGTGCTCAGGTAACCCTGAACCTGCAGGGGGTTCACAGGGGTTTTGCCATTCATTTTGGCTTTGACAACAACGGTGGAAGCGTCTTTGGCCTCGATGGTGTCAACATATTCTTTGTAGTTGGCGCCGACGTTGTCGTTATATTTTAGGTGGGCAGCCCAGGTGTAGGCTACATCTTCAGCGGTGACAGGGGTTCCATCACTCCACTTGGCGGCTTTGTTGATCTTGAAGGTGATCGCGGTCTTGGCGTCATCCCATTTGTAGTCGCCATCGGCCAGCAGAGGATACTGCTTGCCGTCCATCATGTTATACAGATAGGGTGTCTCGAAAATAGTTACACGGGCATTGTCCTGTTGGGCAATAACCAGGGCGTTGTTACAGTTGGAGGAATAGGGGTTCCAGCAGACTACCGGGCCCCATTGTTGGCCATTGAAATACAGGGTTTCTTCGCGGGGTAAGTTGGTGTCATCGCTTTTGATTGACGGGCTTACCGACCAGGCTCCCAGCAGCATGCTGAGAATGATGAGCAGACTTGCAATTGCGAATAACTTTTTCGACATCTGTGATTCTCCTCTTGTTATGTGGTTTCGAGAATGCTGAACAGACAACATAATGACTTGGATTTCTTTTGGATCTATCGCCATCCGGTAACACGTGCTTCCGGCGGTTTTCGCCGCGCGCTATACAGAATGGTACCCTTATCAGGGTTTGATACCTCCTTTTCCCGACATGATCAGCAGATCAATTTGAATCGAGCAAGAATCTGATGCCTTATTAATAGAACAACAAATTTTTTGAAGATATCGGGTAAACGGATGATTTGGGTGTAACGAAATGTAACAAATTTGATGGATAAAAATCACAAGGGAGTAAGATTTCCTTGAAAAAGTTACCCAACACCCTATAATTACGGGTGTTGGGTAACTTTTCTTTTTGGAGATGCGCCATCTCTACTCCCGGAAAATCCATGGTGATCAACAACCGCCTTAATCATGAAGATGGTTGTGTGGATGTAGGCACACCACAGTGGTTTCGCTGGCTGGAATCTGTGGATCGATTCTCATACAAGAATACCGATTATTGTTTTGCTGCCCAGAAAGAAAATAGACGGAACGGTGCCTACTGGTATGCCTACCGACGGGCAGGCCGGCTGTTGAAAACCTATCTTGGGAAAACCGGCGACCTGACCCGTGAAAAGTTGGAACAAGCGGGTAGAAAATTAACCAATCAAAGACTACTGACTTCCATTCCGGCTCAAACACCGGGAGTTATATTTTCTTCTTTTGAGCCATCCATTTCTTCATCTTATTATCAGAGTACAAAAGTCAATGTACCGGTGGTTCCCCGTCAATTGGTGACCCGCCCGCGATTGACGCGAAAAATTGCCACTCCGCTCACGTTAATATACGCTCCAAGTGGTTTCGGAAAAAGCACACTGATCAACGATTGGAAGCAGTCCTGTGGTTTCCCGGTCGCGTGGTTGACACTGGATACCAGCAATAATCACCTTAAACAATTCTGGTTTTCAATTATCATGGCTATGAACACTATAGGCCGTGAATTTGGCAAAGGGCTGTACGATTATTTATATACCGCGCCGCATCCCACCGCAGAGGCGATCGCGTTGCGGTTTATTGCAGACCTAAATGGGTTGCAGGGATTTTTTCCGGAAGTTGGACTGGTTCTGGATGATTTCCACCGGATCAATCATTCCGAAATTTACGCGTCTATGCAGTATCTTTTTGAACAAATTCCCGCGAATTTTCAACTGGTGGTCGCGGGGCACAGTAAACCACCGTTTTCAATGGGCAGCCTGCGTGCCCGTGGGATGCTGACAGAACTGGATACCAACGACCTGCGCTTTACACCGGAAGAAGGAATGACCTATTTACTCCAATACATGCCATCTTCCAGCCTGTCATCGGATGATCTGTCCAAACTGGTAAAGCGCACGGAGGGCTGGGCGGCCGGTTTAACATTGGCCGCGCTGGCTTTTGGTAAACAGGAAAATCCCCGCCGGTTTGTCGATTCATTTACCGGAGCGCATATCTATATGCGTGAATACTTTCTTGAAACTGTACTTCAACGTTCCAATCAGGCGATGCAGGATTTTTTGTTAAAAACCGCCATATTAAAGAACCTCACCGGAAAACTCTGTGACGCCGTCACGTTGCAGAATAACGGGGAAGAAATGCTGAAGCGCCTCTGGGATGAGAATCTATTTATCGTACGCCTGGAAGAGGAAGGCTGGTACCGGTATCACGATCTTTTCGCTGAAATGCTGCTCAGCCAGTTAAAAGCAAATAACCCGGATGAGATTTCCCTCCTTCATAAGCGGGCCGCTCACTGGTACCGCGAACAACTGGATCCGGCGGAAGCGATTTATCATTTGATCGCCACTGAATCATGGGAAGAAGCGGCCCTGTTGATCGAAGAGACAGCCTTGCGGGAATTGGAGCAATTTGGAGAAGATTCGCGTCTTCTTCGCTGGCTCCAGGAATTACCCGAATCCATTGTTCAAAAACACAAGACACTGCTCTTTGTCTATTTACGCCTGGCGATCAATGCCATGTCAACCAGCGCTATTTCCGCGTACCTTTCGAGAATTGAAAATAATCTATCAAATAAACCCGCGTCGAATCTGACCCAGGATGAGAACGCGGTGTTGGATGAAATTCACAAAATCCGGCGGACGTGGAGCAAGGGCATTGCCTATATTCCACCCTTGCAGGATGGCAGTCCCAATGAATCCAAGTGGGATCTACTGAACGGTGTTCAATTATTGCGGCAGGGTTTTGGCCCGGTGAATACCGCATGGGCACAACAGGTCTACACATTGATACAAAGCGCGCAAAAGCAAAAGAATCTGTTTGTGCTCTTAATGGCCGGGGGAGGACTTTCACGCCGCATATTTAATGAGGGGCAATTCAGGCGCAGTGAGAAACTGGCCCGCACCGTTCTGGAACAGGCGCTAGGGCAGTTGGGGCGGCTGCCTGAAACGGCCAGCATCGCGTTGACCGCGATCGGGAATATTTACCTGGAACAGGATGACCTCGTTACAGCTCAAAAATTCCTTGATCAGGCCGCGGAAGTTGACCCTAACCCGACAAGTTCCAATATGCTCGTGCAATGCGCTATTCAACGCATGGAGATACAACTGGCCCTGGGGAATTATTCAGAAGCACTGAATATCATTCATGCCATTCAGGATCTGCACGCACAGCGTCCTTCAGGCGGGTGGACGGATTACGACCTGATCGCGTATGAAGCCATGATCCATGTGCGTAAGGGTGATACGATAACCGCGATGCAGCTTATGGTATCGGGTGAGAACACCGGTATCACGAGCCTGTCAGAGATGATAAGGGCGGAGGTTTTGCTATCACGCGGCCAGATTGAACCGGCTATGCAGATACTCGATGTTTTGCTGGCAGAGAGCAAGCATGGTATGCACTCTGTTCCGATGATGCGGGTAAGGTTATTGATGGTCCGCGCGTATTACTTGCAGCACAATATCAACCAGGCGTTACATATTCTTAAAGAGGCGTTGCGCCTGGCTGAACCGGAAAATTACATACGCCCGTTTCTGGAAGGCGATGAGAATTGCCAGCAATTGCTGGCGCTAGTTCTTGAAACCGGTAAAATGCCGGAAGAAATAAACAAATTTATACGCGATATTCTGCATAAAACCAACTACAACATTAGCGGTCATACCATCTCGCAAAATGAAATGCTGGCGCTCAGTCGTTCCGCATCCATCAGCCAACGCGAACAGGATATCCTGCGCCTGATAAGCGGCGGGAATTCCAACAGCCAGATCGCGTCTAAACTGTGCCTGTCGGTCAGTACGGTAAAAACTCATGTGGGGAATATTTTTGTGAAGCTGGGTGTGAAAAACCGTACCCAGGCGATTGCCAGCGCGCGTGAGTTGCATCTGGTGTAATTCTACGGGTGCAGTCACACGAAAAAAAAGAGCCGGTTATAAGGCCGGCTCTTCAGTAGTGATCCACCAGGGACTTGAACCCTGAACCCATTGATTAAGAGTCAATTGCTCTGCCAATTGAGCTAGTGGACCGCGAGAACGTATTATACCTGAAAGCCGGTCATTGTCAAATGTCCGGCTTGATGATTCCCGGTGTGTTTAACTGTTACGAAGTTGCTCGAGTACTTTGCGGTACTCCATTGTGTTCGGTGGGCCGAGGGCGATGATCGTCTCAAGGTGGACTATGGCGGCTGCTTTATTTTTGCCTTCCAACAGTTCATCGGCATAGGAATCGAGCAGAGAAATGGCATCGGCCATGTTCTTTACCCTGCGGCTGACGGCGAACAGGCGGTCTTGCATATCTTTGCTATCCGGGCGGATGGCTACCAGACTGCTTACCATACGCATGGCGGTGGGAATTTTATTAACCTGATCATAATACGTGACGGCGCTGTCGAGTTCGCTGATGGCGGCGGCATCCTGCCCGAGGCGGTAATTCAATTCCACCAGGCTGGCGCGGGTTTCCATATCTTCGGGGTCAAGACCACGGATCTGGTCAAAAATCCTGAGAGCCTGGCGCCAATCAAGGCGTTGCAGGTCAATATCCGCCACACGTTTGAGAACTTCGATGCTCCAGGTTCGGTTGGCTTCACCCTTCTGCGCCAACCGGAGAACGTTCAGGTAGGTTGCCCGGGCTTTATCCAGATCGGCCAGTTTGTAATAGGTTTCGGCCAGGTCAACATACTGGCGGATGGCATCATCGCGCCTGTCCAGCGCGAACATCAATTCGATCAGTTTGTTGCGTATCGCCATGTTTGTTGGTGAAAGCTGCTGAGCCTGGGTGAGTACACGTACCGCCTGGTTTTTGTCACCTTCCAATTCGTATTTTCGGGCGATCAACATGTATTTATCGATAGCCGCGTCCAGGTGGTCACGTTTGACCATCATGGTGGCGATCAGTTCATGCAGTAAACTCTCATTCGGCGCGAATTGCAGGTCGTAATACAGCTCTTCCAGCGCGGGCAAGAGCGCGTTACTATTGACCAGACGTTGGGCGCGTGAAAGGCCGGCGACCACCATGTTGCTGTTGGGCAATAGCATCAACATTACGAGGGCGCCTGGAGGTGCGTCAGGGCTGGCAGGTGGTAACAATTGGCGGATGCCCTGAACCTGTTGACGCCAACCGCGGCGCATGATCTGGCTGTTGATTGACCGGCAAATGTAATGTAATTTTTCTTCGTCATCCAGTTTGGTCAACTGGTCGCTGATCTGATGGTATTGCAGGCGCAGAGACGGGGCCATTTCAACCGGCAGGGTGGTGGCATCGGCTTCATATAAAGCATTCAGGTAAGATTCCACCGCTTCAGAAAACCTCTTCTGTTCTTCCAGTATTTCCCCGATCAAAAGCTGAGACGCCATAGCCAGCCGGGCGTCCGCCGCAGAGTGGCTCAGCGCGTCCAGCGATTTCCCGGCATCGTTTTTGTGTGCCAGAAATCCGAGCAGGAAAAAGACAGCCGGATGAGAAACGCCGGCTTTTACAGCCTTTTCGGCTTCGGCCGCGGCCTGAACCGAACGTCCGCGATTTTGGGCTTCCACGGCAGCCAGAAGGTGATTCAGGGCGGAAACACGGTCTGTTTCAGCTTTGGATACCACCGGCTGGTCGGTCAATTGCAAAGAATGAAAGAGCGGGTTGGTTTCCGATGGATCAAGCACCAGGTCCGCGATGATACCCAGCGCGTAATGTGTGGCGTCTTCCACCGGGTCTCTCAGAGGTTCCCGGGTGTGTTTTTGATCACGAAGAGCGGAACGGTTGAGCGGTCCGGATTTTCCGGGCTGGTAAATGGGCAGCAGTTTTCCGGCGCGGATGCGTTCATAGGAAGTAATAGCTTCCTGATTGTTCGGCTGTATCTTCAGAGCGTATTCCACCATCTGGCGCGCTGTGGCGGCGTCACCATTGTGCTGGGTAATGCTGGCCGCGGCTAGATATTCTTTTACGGCAGACGGCAGCCGCCCGATGCGTTCATAGATAACAGCCAGTTGGGTATGGGCGCGCATGTTTTGCGGCCGGTACGAGCTGATGCGCAGCAGGTTTTGCACGGCACGGTCAGCATTATGCGCTTTCAGGTACAGGTCAGCCGCCTGGAAGGAGAGAAGGACTGCTTCTTCTATGCGGTTCTGGGCCTCATAAATTTTTGCCATATTTTCTTGCGGCGCCGGGTCTTCGGGTGACCGCTTGGCGGCTTTGCGATAAATTTGCAGGGCCTCGTCATACAGACCCTGTTCCATCAAAGCCAACCCAAGGCTGTTTAAGGCCAGATAATCTTCCGGTACTTCAGCCAGGGCAGCACGATAGTAGCTGGCAGCCTGGTCCCAGCGTTGATCCCAGGCTGCAGAATGACCCTGTCGCATTGAGTGGAGGTACTTTTCCTGATTCACGACTACCCTGTTTTCATTAATATTAATCTATTTATGCCCTGTCAGGGGCTGCATTTCTTCCCAATTTTGACCCCATTTTGCCTCGGTTAAAAGTGGAATAGATAATGGATAGGCTGATTCCATGGCGCGCATGACGATTTCCCCGGTCTTCGGCAATTCTTCCGCGGGGCATTCCAGCACCAATTCGTCATGCACCTGTAATAGCAGCCGAGCCTGGATGTTGGCCTCTTGAATCGCGGGAGGTACTTTGATCATGGCCAGCTTCATTATATCCGCTGCTGTGCCCTGTATGGGGGCATTAATCGCTTCACGTTCCTCCCGGTTGCGAAGATTCGGATTCATCTGGTTACGCAGGTTCGGGAAGTAACGCCGCCGGCCGAGCATGGTCTCAACGAAACCTTCGCGGGTTGCCTTTTTCCGGAGATCATCCAGATATGATTTCACGCCGGGGAACTGTTTGAAGTACGCAGCCACAAAATCTTCGGCTTCTGCCAGTGTGAGGTCGGTAGAACGGCTCAAACCGAACGCGCTCATACCATAGATGAGGCCGAAGTTGATCGCTTTGGCGCGCCGGCGCTGGTCTTTGGTCACGTCATTCAAGGGGATATTCAAAATGGCGGCCGCGGTGGCGGCGTGAATATCCTGCCCGGCGCGAAAGGCAGAGAGCATGGCTTCGTCATTCGCCATGTGGGCGACGATACGCAGTTCGATCTGTGAATAGTCAACGGAGAGTAATACCCAACCTTTTTCCGCCACAAACGCGCGGCGGATCTTGCGGCCCAGTTCGGTACGGGTGGGAATATTTTGCAGGTTGGGGTCAGTGGATGCCAGCCGCCCGGTGACGGAGCCCGTCTGGTTGTAGCTCGTATGCACACGTTTTGTCTGCGGGTTAACCTGCGCCGGGAGGGCTTCCACATATGTGGAAACCAGTTTAGCCAGTTCGCGGTATTCCAGGATCTGGTCAACCACTGGGTGCTTTCCGCGCAGCAGCTCGAGTACGTCTGCTGATGTGGAGTAATGGCCGCTTGTGGTTGTCTTGCGTTTATCCGGCGGGTCCAGTTTTAGGGTAGTAAAAAGGGCCGTGGAAAGCTGCTGGGTGGAATTCAGGTTGAATGGATAACCCACGCCCTCCTGGATCTGTGTTTCCAGGCGCGCGATCCGCTCTTTTAACTCGCGTGACATGTTCTTCAAGAAATCCGTGTCCAGCCCGATACCCGTCTGTTCCATATCGGCCAGAATGGGCAGCAATGGCATTTCGATCTCAGCCATCAACCGGATGGATTGATTCTCAGTCAACTTTGGTTCCAGTGCCGCGTGTAATAAAAAGGTGACTTCCGCGTCCGCGGCTGCGTAGGCGGCTGCTTTTTCAGAGGAAACATCCGCCATGCTGCGCTGGTTCTTGCCGGTACCGATCAATTCCTGGATATGGGTCATCTGAATGTTGAGCCGATCTTCGGCCTGGTCTTTTAACCCCAGCCGGTGTGATGAAGGATCCATCAGCCACGCGGCGATCATGGTGTCAAATGAACAAGGTGACACCGGAAGGCTGTGACGGCGCAGTACCAGTAGGTCATATTTCAGGTTATGTCCGGATTTTTTGATATTTGGATTGATCAGAACCGGACCCAGCAACCTCTGGATATCCGAAAGGAATAACTGGGGGGTGTTGTCACGATGACCGACCGGAATGTAATACCCCGTTCCGGCCTCACACGAAAGCGAGATTCCTACCAGGTCCGCCCGCATCGGGTCGGTGGAGGTGGTTTCGGTATCAAGGGCGATCCATTCCGCTGACATCATTCTGGCGCACATGGCTTCCAGCGCGGCATTGTCACGAACGATCACGGTATTGATCTCGTGTGCCGGCGCGGTTCCCAGTGTTTCGGGGGTCTGGTCAAAGAACGCCAGTTGGGTTTGCCTGGCAGGTCCGGCGGAAGGCGCTGCCTGGCCGGACAGTGATTTCAGCCGGTTTTGCAGTGTCCGAAAATCCAGTTCACCAAAGAACGCGTTAACGTCATCAAAAGGAATATGATCGGTTTTAGCCTGTGTCAGGTCAATCTGAATATCAAGATCGGTGCGGATGGTTGCCAGCAGACGACTCATATCGGCGTTCGCCCGGTCAGCTTCCAATTTTGTCTTGACCCGGGCGGGTAGCTCGTCAATATGCGCGTAGATATCGTCAAGGGTGAGATATGTTTCAAACAGACTGACGGCTGTCTTTTCGCCAATACCGGCTACACCGGGAATATTATCGGATTTATCACCCACCAGGGCTTTGTAGTCCACCACCTGCCTGGGCCAGATACCCAGATACTCTTTTACATCTTTGTCAAAATAATCTTTGGCATCGGCGAGGCTTTTCCCGGCCAGATTGACAATAATATGGTCATTCACCAGTTGTAAAAGGTCACGGTCACCGGTGACGATTTTCACCGCAAGCCCTTTTTCTACCGCTTTCTGAGCCACGCTGCCCAGGATATCATCGGCTTCAAACCCTTCCATTTCCAGGCGGGGGAACCCGAAAATATCCACCATCTGGCGGATGCGCTCGATCTGTGGGCGCAGATCGTCAGGCATTTTGGCGC
>CAYOKC010000088.1:0-15146 GCA_964404415.1 uncultured Leptolinea sp.
GTGTCGAGCGAAGTCGGGAAGCGCCTGCGTCGCCCATCTCGACTACGCTCGATACGAACAGGCTAGAGCATGATCCAATCATATTGAATCGGATCATGCTCTATGTCCTTGGTTTTACGCATTTTCCGAGCCAGCAGGTGATGCCACCTACTTCGAAAATGCTCTAGCAGTTTAGTAGCTACGCCCAACCAGCACCCGCTCGACAGCCTTCTCTCCGGTGAAGATGCAGCTGCCATCGGCCGCATCGGCGTCCAGCGGCACGTTGCGGAGAGTCAGCTTTTCGCCCTTTAGCCATTCGATCACCTTGTCCAATGCGGGACCGGTTGGCTTGGCCCACTCGACCAGCGCCCAGCCCGGTTTCTTGCTAGCGCCGAAATATGCTTTCAACGCATCAAGCGAGGAGATCGACTTGTCGATATTCCCAATCAGGCGCGCCTGTGCATCGCTGAACAACCCCTGCTGGATTTCCGCCAATATGCCCGTCGCAGCGTCCAGGAAATCTCCCTTCGCAACGATCTGGCTGTCGAGCTTTCCATCCTCCCGGTAAAGCCGATCGCGGCGCAGCACGGACACATCGCCGCCCGCAACGTCGCGGCCGCCGACCTCGACCACGATTGGTGCGCCCTTCTTCACCCAGCCCCAACGCTTGTTGGCCGCCTTGGCGGGCCGCTTGTCCAGCATCGCGCGAACGGGCTCGCGAAACGCATCCAGCTTGTTCAACTGTGCGACGATCTCGCCGCAATAATCCAGGATCGCCGCATCCTCGTCATTGTCGCGCAGCATCGGCACGACGACGATCTGATAAGGCGCAAGCCGCGGCGGCACGCGCAGGCCATCATCGTCGCCATGCACCATGATCAGCCCACCGATCATTCGCGTGGACATGCCCCAACTGGTCGTCTGCGCCAGTTCCTGTTGACCGTCGGCATTCTGGAACTTGATGCTCTGCGCCTGGCTGAACGTCGTCCCGAGGAAATGCGAGGTTCCGGCCTGAAGTGCCTTGCCGTCCTGCATCATCGCTTCGATCGAATAGGTCGCGACGGCGCCGGGGAAGCGTTCATTCTCCGGCTTCTCTCCCGCCACCACGGGTAGCGCGACGCATTCTTCGGCGAAGCTGCGGTAGACCTCGAGCATCTTCATCGTCTCTTCCATCGCCTCTTCGACGGTGGCGTGAGCCGTATGCCCTTCCTGCCACAGGAATTCGGCGGTGCGCAGAAACATGCGCGTGCGCATTTCCCAGCGGACGACATTGGCCCACTGGTTGATCAGCACGGGCAGGTCGCGGTACGATTTGATCCACTTGGAATACATGTACCCGATGACAGTTTCAGATGTGGGGCGGATCACCAGGGGTTCTTCCAATTCCTGGCCGCCGCCGATGGTCACAATGGCCAGTTCAGGGGCAAAGCCTTCCACATGCTCTTTTTCCTTCTCCAAAAAGGATTTGGGGATGAGCAGAGGGAACGCGGCGTTGACATGCCCCGTGTCCTTGAACCGTTTATCCAGGGTCGCCTGCATATTCTCCCAGAGCGCCCAACCGTACGGGCGCACGACCATGCAGCCGCGAACCGGAGCGTAATCGGCCATTTCAGCGCGCTGGATCAGCGTGTTGTACCATTCAGAATAATTTTCACTGCGGGTGGGGAGTTTTTCTTCAGCCATTGTTTACCATTTCATTCAAGTGAGATGCGCGCTGCCCAGAATTCGCAGCGCGGAATGTACATCGGGAGCAAATTGTATGAGGTCGCGGTCATGCGCGGCAATGAATTCATTCTGCGCGGTCATCAATGTGTCGATCGTGGTTTTCCAACCGGGTCCAAAAAGGATCAACGGTTTGGGGGGTATGGCTTTAACCAGGATCTGGTTCCAGAGTATGGATATCTCTGCCAGTGTGCCAATACCACCGGGCATGGCGATGGCCGCGTCACACCGGTTGACCAGGTTCATCAGCCGGTCAGAGAGAGTGGCATAACGCCATTCTTCTTTTACCCACTGATTGGGTTTGATGGGCCGGAATGTTTCGATCTCATCACAGGTCACCCCGATCACATGCCCACCGGCATCACCCGCGCCCTTTGAGGCCGCTTCCATAATACCAATGTAACCGCCGGTCATCACGGTATAGCCGGCTTTTGCCAGGCCGGCGCCCAGGTCAACCGCCTGCCGGTAAATATCATCCTGTGGGCGCGCGCCCGCCCCGCCAAAGACTGCCACGTTCATTTCACTTGATCCTTCGCGGAAGGGGTATCCCAGACACGCGTATAGTTGACAGCCAGCTTATCCATCACAGCCTTTTCAAGGTCGATGCCGTTCAGGCGTGCCAGTTGAAGGAGGTACAGGGTGACATCTGCCAGTTCACCGGAGAGATCGTCTTTATCGCGAGTCTGCTCGGTCCACTGAAAATGCTCGAGGATCTCGGCGGCTTCCAGGGAGAGGGAAATGGCGATATTGCGCGATGACTGAACCCGCGGACTGCCGGGGGCATACCAGCCTTTCGCGCGTACAAACTTATCCATAGCCTGAGAAAGTTCGCTCAGGTGCATTCAGCCTCCGACCGTCAGGGGAATGGGCTAATTATACCCGTTCACTCCGCCCATGATTCGTCAACCAGGCGGTTGAGGTAGCGTTCGGCCACTTCAAGTATCACAATGTCCGGCTTCTCTTCGGCTATAAGATCGCGGTCAACCATCCAATCAGAGACATATACGCACCGGCTGAAGTGCTCCGAAGTGAATGGCTGCAATCCGTTGAAGAATGAATCACGGAAGATCACAGCCTTGGGCAGTGCCTCGTTGGGCATCACGGTGATCATCTGGCCGGCGGGGGGATTCTTCAAGCCGCGCGATGGCTTGTCAAAGCGGGCATGAAGCGCGGTGAATGTTTCATTGACCTCACCCTTCAGGTGGATCAAGGCGGCCAGGTCACCGGATGAGGTTTCTGTCACCTGATCGAAATCTGATAAAGGGTGTGGTTTCAAAATCGGGAAATCGGGCTGCAAGTTCATCAGGATGGCGTCATAGGCCGCCCGCGCCCCAACCGGATTCCAGTGGGTATCTGTCTTGAAATAAACCGGCGCTTTTTCCGCGTTCTCCAGCATTACCGGGCGCAGGTCCAGCACATTGACGTCCGTCGTACGCAGGGATGTGACGATCTGGTCAGCCCAGGCCGGATTATCCGCCCGGGCCAGACCGTCTGGCAGATACTGCGGGTAGATCGACTCTTTATTGGGCGCGATGACAAAGAGAAAGTTGATCCCCTCATTTTCCAGCTCACGCTGCATTTGCTCCAGGTTTGACCGGATGATCGTGGTCTGGTCGCCGGCCAACGGCTTCACCCGCTGGTAGTAATCCAGATTGCCTTCATTGGTGTAATACATCCAGCCGTCTTTTCCCAGTAAAACCTGCGGAAAGACGGTTTCCCGGAGCACGTTAAACCGGGTCCAATATTCCAGCCGGATCAGGTTATCCCGCAAGGTGAAGTTGTTATTAAAGCTGGTTCCGTAATTGCGGGGAAAATCCACGATGGAAGAAAAACTGACCTTTCCAGTTCCCTGAGTCAACAGATCTGCCGGATATGCCCAACGGGTGAGCAATCCAAAACCGCCCAGTAAAACCATGACCGCGGTCAGGATCATGGCATATCCTCTGGAAAATTGTGGTTTCGGCCGTTCTACCATGCTAAAAGTTCCCGTAAATATAAGGCTGGAAGGTTGAGCCGGCCACAGCAATCAGGCTGACGGCCAGCAGTATGAGGCTGACAGCCGTCTTTACGTGTCCATCGTTTGTCCAGGGGAGACGCTTTTGCAGCCAGCCGGTAACCGGGAAGGACAAAACAAGTCCCAGCGCCAGTGTCAACCACAGGCTGGCGGTCGGCGGGTAGAGTACGGAATAAGGCGTCGGCATCGCGCCGGGATTAATTCCAACCAGATTCTGCAGAAAACTAATAGCGAACGCCGGGCTGTTCGAACGGAAGAACACCCAGGCAGCCATGAGTATCAGCAACGTCCACATGCGCTGAAGGATTGCCGGGCTCTTTTTCAGCCATTTTCCAAACCCGGAGTTTTCCGCGCAAATTGCCAGTCCGTGCAACAACCCCCAGATCAGGAAGTTGACGGTCACCCCGTGCCACAGGCCGGTCAGGAAAAAGACGATCAATGTGTTGGTATACGTGTTTAACCATTTGGATCCGGCGGCACGTTTACGTTCCAGTGGGAAGAACACTATCTCCCGGAACCAACCGGAAAGGGTCATGTGCCATTTACGCCAGAACTCCGCGATACTCTTCGCGAAATACGGATAGTTGAAGTTTTCAGGAAGCTTTAGCCCGAAGACCATCCCGAGGCCGATAGCCATATCGGAATAGCCGGAAAAATCAAAGTAGATCTGCAGGGTATAACAGATTAACACCAGCCAGGCGTTGGGCGCCGAAAGGTTCGGCAGCGCCTGGTCAAACACGCCGTGATCCACCATCAGGCTGAGCCGGTCCGCGATTACGGCCTTTTTTGCCAGCCCCAGTATAAACCGGCGGACACCCTCCCCTGCCAATTCCAGGTCAAAGGGACGCGCTCCCAATTCACCGGCAACCTGCCGGTAACGGGCAATCGGGCCGGCCACCACTTTGGGGAAGGCCGTCATGAATCCCGTGAACCGCCACAGGCTGACTTCCGCCGGGGCGCGTCCAGCCGCGATATCCAGAAGGTATGCCACCGCGCTGAAACTGTAGAATGAGATTCCCACGGGCAGCGCGATACTTTTCAAAAGGTAGGGTTCCATCCGTTCGAATGAGGGTGACGGAATGGCACCCCGCAGGCTGGTAATCAATCCCGGGCCGTAGGCGACCAGAAATTTAAACCCGAGCATAAGCGCGATATTGAAGATCACCCCGGCGGCCAGAACTTTTCCGGTGGGGGTTTTCACGTCACGTCTGGCTTGCAGGTTCCTGCCAAGCCAAAAATTGACCAGAGTAGAGACCAGGATGACGGGGAACATCAACGGTCCCGCCCACAGGCAGAACAACAAACTGGCCGCGGTGAACACCCACGGGCGGCCTTTATCACCAGCCAGCAGGTAGGCGGCAAGCGTCAACGGCAGAAAGGCGAAGAGGAATAGCGGCGAGGTGAAATTCATCAGGCAGACGGCAGTGTGGGCATGGATGGACCTTCAATTCCCAGCTTTTCAGCCAGGGCAGCCCGTAATGCCGTACGATCATCCCAGGGGTATTCCACAGTTCCGAAACACATGGACTGCTCATGTCCTTTTCCGCACGATATCACCAGGTCACCCGGCCGGGCCATGCCAACCGCTTTACGGATGGCTTCACGCCGGTCGGGAACGCGGAAGAAAGACTCCCCTTCAGTTCCACCCTTACCGGCAGCCGCGGCTGCCATTTCCGCGAGGATCACCGTCAACGACTCCGTGCGCGGATCTTCGGCGGTGATGATGGCTATGTCCGCGAATTCCTGTGATACTTCGGCCATCAGGCGGCGTTTTTCTCGGTCGCGCAGACCGGCGGATCCAAACACGGCAATCACCCGCCCGGAGGTCATCTGGCGGGCGGTTTCCAGTGCCCGCAACAGGGCATTCGGGGTATGGGCAAAATCGACAATGGCGGTGAAATCCTGCCCCATGTTGATGCGCTCCATGCGGCCTGGTACGGTTTTCAAGGAAGCGATACCTTCCGCTACCACAGCCGGCGGAAGCCTGAGCCCGTCAACACAGGCGGCGTAGGCAGCCAGGCAGTTGGACACGTTATATGTACCGGCAAGATTACAGGTAACAGGCTGCCTGCCCTGATCCGAAACGATCACAAACTCCAATCCATTGGGAGTGTAGCGGATATCTTCCGCGCGGTAATCGGCGCCGGTGTTCAGGCTGTAGCTGCGTTGATTGCGGCCTGAAATGCCATGAAGATAATCATACGAAATATCATCCATATTCAATACAGCCAGGCGTGGATTCCCGTGTTGCTTTACCGTGGTGTCGTCCAGCATACGGAACAGCAGCCCCTTAGCGTGACGGTAGGCTTCATACGAGCCGTGAAAATCCAGGTGCTCATGGGTGATGTTGGTCACCACGGCAATATCAAACTCACATCCGGTGACCCGGTGCTGCGCCAGCCCGTGCGACGTGGATTCAAGCACCACGTGGGTCAGCCCGGCGGCATCCATACGGGATAGATACCGCTGGATATCCGGCGATTCCGGGGTGGTGACATGCAGACCGGTATCCAGTACTTCGTCACCGATCACCGCATTTACTGTGGAAATGATCCCCGCGCGTAAACCGGCGCGCAACATGATCTGAAAGATGAAATTTGAGGTGGTGGTCTTGCCGTCGGTGCCGGTCACCCCGATGACGGTCAAATTGCGAGCCGGATAACCGTAAAACGCGGCCGCGATATACGCCAGCATTTCACGGGAATTGCCCGCCTGTATATACGGCACCGGCAGGTTCTCGTCCAGTGGTTTTTCGCCCACCACTCCGGCCGCCCCGTTCTCCAACGCCTGCCGTATGAACCGGTGACCGTCAGAGTTCTCGCCGGTAATGGCAAAGAACAGGTTTCCAGGCTGCACACCCCGGGAATCCATTGAAAGCCCGGTTATTCGGGCATTGCTCCAGTCACCCACCAGCCGGTAGCGGCAGGGTACATCGGAGAGCAATTGCTGCAGGGATTGTTTCAGGAATCCTGTCATACGCGTTTAAGTTTATTCTACCTTGAAAATTGCGCATCATCAAAGCCGGAAGGTAAAAAAAGAGCGGCCTCGCGGCCGCTCAAAGATCAATTACGAAACAAATTCGGGGTTAGTTTAGGCTCTGCCGCAGGCTCTGTAGTTGACCGGAAACGGAGCCATCGAGAACACGGTCACCCACTTTGATGACCAGCCCGCCAAGAATGGAGGGGTCAACCTTGAAGCTGACAGCCGCGCTGCCACCAAGGGCGCCCAGCACATCTTTCTTCACGGTTTCCTGTTCGCTGCTGTTCAACGGAAGGGCGCTTGTAACTTCAGCACCGGTGCCTTTCACCGCGCCAACTTTTTCAAGCAGAGTCACCTTGCCGGATTTCACACCGCTGAAGAATTCGTCCAACAGCGCGTGCTGGCGTTTTTCGTCCAACGATTCGCCGATCAGTTTCTGAGTGGAGGCAATCGCCAGGGCGGCTACCTGTCCACGGATCTCGCCGAGGATGCGGTTGCGTTCCTGTTCCAGTTCCGCGGCTGAAGCTGCGCGGGCTTTGGCCGCGTCTGCTTCGATCGTGGTGCGGATCTCACGGCCGGCGGCATCCGCCTGTTCAGACGCGGCGCGGATCAATTCCGCCGCCTGGGCGCGGGCGTCAGCGAGTATTTTTTCCGCTTCTTTTTCCGCGTTCGCGCGGGCTTCAGAAGCCACCTGGGCGTCTTCCAATCCCTGGGCGATCGTCTTGCGGCGTTTTTCCAGCATATCGAGCATCGGTTTGTACGCCCATTTCTTCAGGGTAACAAACACAATGACAAACATCAGAATCTGGACAATGATATATCCAAGGTTAAGTCCTAGTGCTTCCAAGGTCTTGCTCCTTTCCCGGTTCCGGATCGATTAGAGAACGAAGAGCATCAGGAACGCGATCACCAGGCAGTAAATGGCGATGGCTTCCGAGAAAGCAATACCGAGGATCATGTTGGTCATCAGGTTGCCGGTGGCATCAGGATTGCGGGCCATGCCGCCCAACGCGCCGTGAACACTTAAGCCAATGCCGATACCGCCGCCCAACGCGCCGATCATGGAAAGGCCTGCTCCGATAAATTTTGCCGCTTGAACGATACTACCTTCCATCTTGACTCCTTATCACAATACCCGCGAATGAATTTTTGGAATTAAGCATGCTCTTCTTCATGCCCGCCGTGGCCCTGAGTGGCCATGGACATGAAGATCATGGTTAGCATACCGAAAACAGCAGCCTGGATCAGGCCAATGAACACTTCAAACAGAACGATGAATGCCGGCATGAATACCGGAAGCATTGAACTTACAAGGAATAGCAGAACCGAACCGGCGAACACGTTTCCGAACAACCGGAATGTGAACGAGAGGATCTTGGATAGTTCCGAAATTGTCTCCAGCAGGCCAACCAGAAAATCCATGGCGCCGAAGAATGGTTTGGTCCACAGGGTTTTTACGTTGAAGAATTTGCTGAAATAATTCATGCCCTGAGCGCGGTACCCTACCACCTGTGTCATGATCACAGAGATCAGGGCCAGCGCGGCGGTGAAGTTCAAATCGGTGGCTGCCGGGCGGACAAAGGGCACGAGAGCGTACCCGCCTTCATGCGCTGCTTCTCCGCCACCTTTTATGATTGAGGCGAGAACACCGGGAATCAGTGTGAGAATGGGCACGCCATGCCCGGATTCTTCCAGTAAACCAATGCTGTCAACACCCGGGATCATTTCCATCCAGTTGGCCACAAGGACAACAAGAACGATGGTCATAAAATACGGGAAGATGGTGGCTGTCCACTTGCCGGCGTTTGACTCGGTCATGTTCCACAGGTATTCCGCCAGCATTTCAATTACGCCGGTGATCCCTTTGGGAGCATTCACGCCGCTTTTTTCATAGTCCTTTTTAATCTTGTACCCCAGCAGGAGCACAATGATGTTGGCCAGGATTATGGCGACCATGGTGTTGGTCAGATAAAACGACCCGATGACCGGCAGCGTGAAAAGCGGTTCATGCGTCAGGTTTTCAGGAGCCACCTGAATATGCGGCTGAACCGGCGGGAAATAATTCGCGCCAATCACACCCAGAATGATACAGGCTAACAAAATCCAGCGGTTGACGCCCCAGCGCCATTTACTCTTGGCTTCCAACGTCCTGTTCCTCCTGCGCTGCCGCCGGCGTCTTAATTTTTCGAATTGCGGCACGAGATACAAACACCATCGCTATCAGGGAAACCGGTATACTGGCGATCATTAATCCAAATGTGAACCAATGGTTGGTGCCAAACCGGTTATCCAGGTAAAGTCCAATAAATAACGCCGCGAAAATGATGACCAGCGTCAAACACCCGACCTGCGCGACCATCGCGACAATGGCGAGGTTAAACACATCCTGTTTCTGGTTGGTTTCGCCACGGTTTGATCTGGTCATGTCGATCGATTATATCCCACGCAGAAATGAGCGTCAATAAATAAGGAGTGAAGATGCTGCCGCGGCAGCCTGGGTAAACCAGGGTTCGATCATCACACCCAGCTCCAGTATACCCGCCAGGCACAGAAGAAACGCCATTTTCCAGGGAGCCGTTTTCCCGCGTATCGGTTCGGTGTCCCTCGATTTTTCAAGGAAGGCGACTTTAAGAACCCGCAAGTAGTAATACAGGCTTAATACTGAATTCAGCACGGCAATGATCACCAGCCACGACATGCCTGATCTCATGGCTGCCGAAAAGACCAACAACTTACCGATGAAGCCAGCGAACGGCGGTACACCCCCCAGTGACAGCAGGCTGATCAATAGGGCGAACGCCAGCATAGGCGCGCGTGCTGTCAAACCGGCCAATCCGGAGATATCTTCCGTTCCGGCATCCCGGCTGACGATCCCGGCGATGGCAAATACCACAAGGTTGGTCACCAGATAGCCCATCAGGTAATACATCACCCCGGCAGTTCCGAATTCCGATGAGGCGGCAACACCGGTCATCACATATCCGGCCTGCGCGATGGAGGAATACGCGAGGAAGCGTTTGAAATTTTTCTGGTTCAATGCCAGCAGATTGCCGACAACCATACTGGCCACCGCCAACGCGGCGAGAATATATGGGATATACATCGAAAGCAGGGGGAACAGACTGAATGTGAAGCGCAGCAATACAGCGAAACCGCCCGCCTTTGAGACTGTGGACAGGTATCCGGCTATCACAGTGGGCGCGCCTTCATATACATCCGGCGCCCAGAAGTGGAACGGAACAACACTGATCTTATAGCCAAGACCGGCCAGGATTAATAATATGGACATCATGAGCGCTATGGGTGGTATATGCCCTGCCTGGATGGCACCGCCAAGAAGATACAACTGCGTTGTCCCGCTAAACCCATACAGGAAGGTAAATCCAAACAACATCACAGTGGACGAAACCGCGCCATACAGCATGTACTTCAGGCCGGCTTCCACTGACTTGCCATCGCGGTATTTGAAACCGGCGAGGACATAAAGTGGGATGGATGCCAGTTCCAGTGACAGGAAAACCATCACCAGGTCCGCTGCTGCCGCCAACAGCGTCAAACCCAGGGTGGAAAGAACCAGCAGGAAATAGAATTCCCCGCGGTTGTTCTCATCGTCTTCCATCGCCAGCAGGGATGTCAACGCCGCGCCAACCAGGAAGAGCAAACGGAACAAACGGGCGGAAAGATCCAGCCGCAGCATTCCGCCCCACACCAACGGGTCAGACGCGGGCGCGCCTGAGTAACCCACACAGAAAAAGGCCGTAAGGATCAGTCCGATCGCCGTGGTCCATCCCAGAACGGACGGGCGTAGATTTTTCGCGAATAAGTCCAGCCCCAACACCAGCAGCGCCAGCAAGGTGAGCATGATCTCGGGCAGCAACGTCAGGATCAAAGTCAGCTCAGCCATCAACGGCCTCCCAGAATGAGCAGGATGCGGTCAACGCCGCTGTTCACCATGGGGACGATCAACGCGGGGAAGAGGCCGATTGCGATCATGATCAGGCTCAGAAAGACGATCACACTTTTATCCAGAAGGCTGACATCACCCACCGATTCCCGCAATCCTTCGGGCATCTCACCAAAGAATACCCTGCGCAGGACCAGCAGGATGTAGCCCGCCGTCACAATAATGCCCAGAACCGCGATTATGGCCACAGCCGGCGCCACTTTCCACGCCCCCATGAAGATGGGGAATTCCGCCACAAATCCACTAAAACCGGGCATACCCATGGACACCAGACCGCTGACTATAAACCCAAGAGCCGCAAGCGGCATCACCTTACCCAGTCCGCCCAGTTGACTTATGTCGCGGGTGTGCGCCCGGTCATACACCATTCCGACAACGGCAAAGAAGAGTGCCGTCATCACACCGTGGGAGAACATCTGCACTCCGGCACCCATTAATCCTTCGCGGTTCAGTGAAGCAAAACCGATTAGCACCAACCCCATGTGCGACACGGATGAAAAACCGATGACATATTTGAAATCCGTTTGAACCATGGCGATCAACGCGCCGTAAACCACATTGACCGTTCCTAATATCAAGATGACCAACGCCCAGTCTCTGGCGCCCTGCGGGAACAGCATGATGGCCACACGCAGCGCGGCGAACACGCCGACTTTCATCTCAACGCCGGCCAGCAGCATGGAGACGGCGGTTGGAGCCGCCACATGACCATCCGGCGCCCAACTATGGAAGGGGAACATGCCTCCCAATATGGCAAACCCGACAAACACAAAGGGGAACCACAGGTGCTGGAATTCGGGTGAAAAACCGGCTTTCTCCAGCGCGAGCATATCAAATGTATTGGCGCCCGAGGCAAAGACCATGGCCAGCACGCCCACCAATGCCACCATTGACCCTAGGAACAGGTACAGGGTGAGTTTCATGGCGCCGTATTCGCGGGTCTTCGGGCTGCCCCAGATAAGGATCATTAAATACTTCGGGAAGACGGCCAGTTCAAAGAAGAAGAACAGCATGAAAAGGTCCAGCGAGCAGAACACGCCGAACACGCTGGCCGCCAGGAACATCAGGTAGCTGAAGAATTCGCGCGGGCGCTCGTCAATATGCCACGAGATCGCGGCGCCGCAGGTGACCACGATTGCCGAGAGCAACACCATTGGCAGGCTCAGGCCGTCCACACCGACGTAATAGGAAATGCCCAGCGCGGGCAGCCAGTCAAAATGCTGCACAAACTGGTATCCGCCGGCGGAGATGTCATAACGGAAGTATGCCCAGCCGGAAAGCAGCAACGTGATCAAACCGCTGATCAGCGCCAGCATGCGCGGGGCTTTCTTTTCACCTTCCGGCAGCAAAAGGATGACGATGCCGGTCAGCAGCGGTAGCGCGATGATAAATGTCAGCACAGATAGTTGCATCGTCCCTCTCTAAAAGATGACCGAAGCCATTTTATTGATCATATCCAGCAGCCAGGCCGGCCAGATGCCGTTGACCAGCATCAGCGCCATTAGAGGCACCATCACAGCGACTTCCGCCGGACGGATGTCCGTCAGTTTGCCGGACCATTCTTCATTCAACGGGCCGTGGAGCACCATGCGCAACGCCTTCAGGATATACGCGCCGGTGAAGAATAGCCCGATCATGCTCATGGCTGTTGCCAGTGGGAAGACGGCCCACGCGCCACGCACAACCAGAAATTCGGAGACAAAGCCGCCCAGGCCGGGCAATCCCAATGAGCCCATTGAAGTGAACAACAGTATCCCGCCATACAGCGGGAGAATGGCGAACAGGCCGCCAAACTTCGTCAGATCACGGGTGTGGGCGCGTTCGTACAGCACACCGACCATAAAAAACATACCGGCAGCCGATAAGCCGTGGTTGAACATCTGCATTACCGCGCCATTGATGGCGATCACCGAACTGGTGGTACCCGAAGCCCAGGCAGCCGCTGCCACACCTAGCACCACAAAACCCATGTGGTTGACGGATGAATACGCCACCAGACGTTTGAAGTCATTTTGACCGAACGCGCCCAGAGCGCCAAAGATGATGGAGGCGGCAGCCAGCATGGCCAGCCAGCCGGCAAATTGTTTTGATTCAACAGGGAAGAGCGGCAGCACCAGCCGCAGGAACCCGTAACCACCCAGTTTCAGCAGCACACCGGCCAGGATCATGGAACCCGGCGTGGGGGCTTCGGTGTGCGCGTCAGGCAGCCAGGTATGGAACGGCCAGACCGGGACTTTGATGGCAAACGCGATGACGAATGCCCAGAACGCGATGGCTTTGATCACAGCCGGATCCAGACCGAATAACGGAAGCGGAGCTGTTTCCGGCCACAGGGCGGTCAGTTTGACAATATCGAAAGTGCCCGAGGCCACACCCATCATCTGGATCGCCAGCAGCAATCCGAGCGAGCCGGCCATGGTGTACAGAATAAATTTCAGTGAAGCATAATTGCGGTTCGCCCCGCCCCACTGGTTGATGATGAAATACATGGGCACCAGCCCGATCTCCCAGAAGACGAAGAACAGCAGCAGGTCAAGCGAAAGGAAAACGCCCAGCATCCCTGTTTCAAGGAAGAGGAACAACATGAAGAAGGTTCTGGTATGTTCTTTGATCGAACCGGCTGCCAGAATGGCCAGCGGAGTAAGCAGAGTGGTCAACAGCACCATTGACAGCGAAAGCCCGTCAACCCCAATGTGGTAGCTGGAACCGATGGCCGGATACCAGGGCGCGTTGACCACGAACTGGTAGCCCTGCAGACCGGCATCAAACCGCAGCCACAGGAAGACCGTCAACGCGAAGGGAATAAGCGATGCCGCGAAAGCAGTGTACCGCAGCAGGTTACGCCTTTCTGAGGGGATAAACGCCAGCAGTAACGATGCCACTGAGGGGACAAACAGGATTAGGGTAAGAAGATGATCCATCATCTAATTCTCATCCCCTTCCCATCAGATAGAAAACGATGATCCCTGAGATAACCATCACCCACACGGTGTAGACCATATATTGCTGCACCCGTCCGGATTGGATCTTGCGGGTCGCCTGTCCCAGGTCGATCAGCTTATTCCCCGCGTTATCCACACCGGTATTGATAACCGGTTTGTCAAATCCATTCCGCATCAACGCGCCAATGGCCGGAACCAGTGCTGCAATGCCGTGCAGTGCGCCGTCAATGACCTTGCCATCCATCCAGATGGAGGTAAACACATCCGCAACCCAGCCCGCCGGCCGGATGAACAGGAAAGAGTAGAGTTCGTCTATGTAGTATTTATTCTTCAACAACGCATGGACAGGACCAAGAGCGTCTTCCACCGGATCAACCTGGCCTTCTTTGTAATTACGGTAGACCAGCCAGCCCAGGTACAGCCCGCCAAGCGAGACTACCAACGAAACGACCAGAGGAACCAGCGAATGGGATTCAACCGCGTGGCCCTCCAGGGGGTTCATGGATTCAACAAACGTCAGGAACCAGCCGGCTTCATGGCCTCCAACCAGCGGGAAACCTGCCGGTACACCAGCCCAGCCGACTGCCATGGCAAAAACAGCCAGCACCACCAACGGCCAGGTCATCACCCGGCTGCTTTCATGGGCGTAACGGGCCGCGTCACTGCGCGGTGTGCCAAGGAATGTCAATGTGATCTGCCGGGCGGTGTAAAACGCGGTAAACAGCGCGGCCAGCGCCAGCAGGATGAAAACCGTCCAGTATTGGCCGGTGAATGCTCCGGTCAATATTTCGTCTTTTGACCAGAACCCGGCTGTGATCAACGGGAACCCGGCAAGTGACAGGCCGCCTGCCAGGAATGTCCAGAATGTTAACGGCATGGATTTGCGTAGCCCGCCCATGTGCAGCATATTCTGCACGTCCACATGGTCATCTTCTGCCAGAGCGCCGTGTTCCATGCCGTGGATCACCGATCCGGAACCCAGGAAAAGCAGTGCTTTGAAGAACGCGTGGGTGAACAGGTGGAACACCGCGCCCACATACGAGCCAACTCCCAGGGCTGCCACCATAAATCCCAATTGGGAAATGGTGGAATACGCCAGCACACGTTTGATGTCATTTTGCGCCACGGCAATGGTGGCGGCAAACAGGGCAGTAAACGTGCCGATGAAAGCCAGCACGGCCATGGGCGACGTCAACGCCGCCCCGGGAACCCAGCCCGCGCTGATCAGCGGGAACGCGCGGATAGCCAAATAGACACCCGCCGAGACCATCGTCGCCGCGTGGATCATGGCGGAGACCGGTGTGGGTCCTTCCATGGCATCCGGCAGCCAGATGTGAAGCGGGAATTGTGACGATTTACCCACGGTGCCGATAAAAAGCAGAAGCCCGCACAGTCCGGCTAATGAGAGTCCAAATATACCGGTGGGAACCGCGTTTAACCGGGTGATGACTTCCGGATTGAACACCACCGAAAAACTGAGCGATCCGGTTGACGTATACAGCGCCACCAACCCCAGGAGCATAAACACGTCACCCACCCGGGTGGT
>CAYOKC010000089.1:0-7157 GCA_964404415.1 uncultured Leptolinea sp.
TGAAACCCTCCGAGAAATCCGCGGAAGAACTTCGCGCCATGGGTATGTTGGATATGGCTACGTATACCCAGTTGCAGGCTGCCGATGCGATGCGTGATGCCGCTCAGAACCCCGGCGGAGGCGCAGGCCTGACCGCGGGTATTGGTGCCGGTATGGGTATCGGTAATATCATGAACCAGGCGCTTGCCGGTGGCATGAATAACACCGCCAATGCCGGAACCGCTGCAGGCGCAGCTGCTGGCGCCGCAGCCGGCGCCGCGATGAGTGACGTTATGACCCCTGCTGAGGCTGCCGCTGTGCTTCGTGTAGCAGAGGAAGATGTGATTGCTGCCATCACAGCCGGAGATTTGAAAGCCAAAAAGATCGGCAATGCCTACCGTATCAGCAAAGAAGCGTTGGATGCCTTCTTGAAAGGCTGATTGGATTTACGGTTATTCTTCAAGAGAGCATGGTATTTCCACCGTGCTCTCTTTTTTTTCAGAGATCTACCGCATTTGTTTTACCGGATGCCAGGGCTAAGTAGATATGTCCAATTTGTGGTACCGTATATGCTCAAAGAAATAAATTGATATAATGCGATTATCCGGCTTGATTTCAGTGAGGGTGAATTATCAACCTCTATTTTTCTTCATTATGGGTTTTCCCGCTGTTTGCGTGGAAGACCTGTATCTATTTAATGCGGGTGGAGTAGAGCCATAACAATGAGATTACATGAGTACCAGTCAAAGCAAATCTTTAACCGGTATGGAATTCCGGTTCCAAATGGACGGGTGGCATCTTCATCGGGAGAAGCCCGGCAAATCGCCGAAGAACTGGGCGGACGGGTTGTGGTCAAAGCCCAGGTGCTCGTCACTGGCAGGGGGAAGGCAGGCGGAATTCGCCTGGCAAAAACGACTCGTGAAGCGGAAGACCTCGCGGCCTCGATTTTAGGGATGGAATTAAAAGGATTTCCCGTTCGAAAAGTACTGGTGGATGAAATTGTCAATATTCAAAAAGAGTTGTACCTTAGCGTGATCACAGACCGGTCATTGCGCTGCCCGGTTATGGTGACATCATTTTCCGGCGGTATGAATATAGACGAAATCGCCCGGACCACTCCCGAAAAAATTTACCGGATACCGATCAATCCGTTGCTAGGTTTACGCGATTATCAATCCCGCGATCTGGCCGCATGTATTGACCTTCCAAGAGACCTTTGGAAGCCGTTTATTCAATTGACACACGATCTCTGGAAGGTGTACCTGGATTATGACGCCAACCTGGTGGAAATCAATCCGCTGGTCATCACGGCTGATCAGAAGCTGGTGGCGTTGGATGGAAAAATCGCCATTGATGACAGCGCCCTCTTCCGGCATCCGGAGCTGACGGATTTCCAAGACCCCGGAAATGAACAACAGGTTGAAATAGAGGCAAAGAAATTCGGACTTTCGTATATCAAATTGGAAGGGAATATCGGCTGCCTGGTGAATGGCGCCGGATTGGCCATGTCAACCGTTGATGTGATCCGGGCGAATGGTGGAGAACCGGCGAATTTCATGGATATTGGCGGGGGCGCCAGCGCGGAACGGGTTTCTGCCGCGTTGAAGATCATTTTGCTTGATCCTTCTGTTTGTGTTGTGCTTATCAATATTTTTGGCGGGATCACCCGCTGTGATGAAGTCGCGCAGGGAATCATGAACGCGTTGAACGATAAACAGATTCAAATTCCCATCGTAGTGCGGCTGGCAGGGACCAACTCTGATGAAGGGAAGAACATCCTGGATCACCCGGTGATCAAACAGGCTGGATCCATCAACGAAGCTGCCGGCATTTGCATCGAGCTGGCTGGAAAGGGGGCCTGAGATGGGAATACTGATCAATAAAAATTCACGGGTTCTGGTTCAGGGAATAACCGGGCATGAAGGGCTGTTTCACGCTCAACAGATGCTGGACTATGGTACCCATATTGTGGCGGGTGTCACCCCCGGACGGGGCGGCGAGTGGGTTTTAGATGGAAAGATCCCGGTATTTGATTCTGTTCGTACCGCTGTTGAGATGACCGGCGCCGAGGTTAGTGTGATTTTTGTTCCGGCGCGCCATGCCGCGGATGCCATGTTCGAAGCCGCCGATGCCGGAATATCGTTGATCGTCTGCATATCCGAAGGTATTCCTGTTTCGGATATGATGCGTGTTCATGAGTATTTATTGCACTCCGAGACTATTTTGATTGGACCAAACAGTCCGGGAATCATTAATCCCGGCGAGATCAAAGTTGGCATCATTCCCGGTAATATCGCCCAACCCGGCAATGTGGGCGTTGTCTCACGATCAGGCACTTTGACGTATGAGGTTCTGCACAATTTAACGAAAGCCGGATTGGGGATCAGTACCTGCCTGGGTGTTGGCGGCGATCCGGTAGTCGGGATGAATTTTGTGGAAGCCCTCCAATTCCTGGAGGATGACCCGCACACCGAACAAATTGTGATGATCGGCGAAATCGGCGGCAATGAAGAAGAGAAAGCGGCAGAATTCATCAGCCGCAGCATGACAAAACCGATTGTCGCCATGGTTGTAGGTCAAACAGCTCCTCCGGGTAAACGCATGGGCCACGCGGGCGCGATCATTGAGAATAACATCGGCTACGCGTCAGACAAGATCGCGGCATTGGAAAAAGCCGGCGTAAAGATCGCGGGAAATCCGGAAGAAATCCCCGATTGTCTTCAACGATGAATTAAAAAACGCCGGAGGGATCTCCGGTGTTTTTAGGTTGGTCCTGACTATTTCTTCAGGGAATCAACGTATTTGACAACATCCCCGACTGTCTTAATACTGCGGGCGTCTTCATCAGCAATGGACATATTAAATTTTTCACTGAATCCATCAATTAGGAAAAACTGATCCATTGAATCCGCTTTCAGATCTTCAATGAACCGGGTATCCATGGTGATGCCTTTGTTTTCGATCTTCAAAACGTCAACAATTACGCCGGTAACCTGTTCAAGGGTGTCGCTCATGTATTTTCTCCTGAATGCTTGTGGGATTAAATCCTCGAAATGAATTGTAATGGTGGAACGAAGATTGTCAAGTATTCCACTTGATTACACAGTCACACTACTGTTCTAAAAGAAATAACACCGTAGAAACCGTTTTGGTATACTGAAATGATCTTATTATGGGATTACCTTCATGCCTGATTCTTCTCTGGTTACCTCCCGCAAGGATGACCATATCCGGATCAATCTTGATAAGGATGTGTCATCTACCATAACAACCGGTCTGGAATTTGTCCGCCTGCAGCCAAGGGCGTTACCTGAAATTGACCTGGCTGATGTGGATGTGACTACCTCGCTCTTTGGCAAGAAAGTAAACGCACCGTTATTGATCTCATCCATGACGGGTGGAACTGATGTGGCAGAAAAGATTAATCATGTGCTGGCAGAAGCAGCTCAAACCTGCGGAGTTGCCATGGGAGTCGGGTCGCAACGGGCGGCTATTGAAAATCCCGCGTTGGGAAAGACTTTCAATATCAGGTCATACGCACCGGATATTGTGCTTTTCGCCAATCTGGGCGCGGTCCAGTTGAATTACGGGTTTGGTGTGGATGAATGCCGCAGGGCAGTAGAAATGATCGGGGCGGATGCCCTTTATTTGCATCTGAACGCGATCCAGGAAGCAGTGCAACCGGAAGGCAACACCCGTTTTTCCGGATTACTAAAGAAGATCGAGGCGGTTTGCCGTCACCTTGATGTACCGGTTTTCATCAAAGAAGTCGGATGGGGGATATCCGGAGAAGACGCGGTTCGATTGGGCGGTACCGGAATAGCCGGAATTGACGTCGCAGGCGCGGGGGGGACCAGTTGGTCACAGGTAGAGATGCATAGAATAGAAGATCCCTACCGGACGCATATTGCCGCAGCCTTCCACGGGTGGGGTATTCCCACCGCGCGATCCATCCGTATGGTACGGGAGGCTGTGCCAGACCTGATGGTATTCGCTTCCGGAGGCCTCAAGGACGGGGTGGATGCGGCAAAATGTATCGCGCTGGGTGCGTCACTATGCGGGTTTGCCTCCCCGCTATTAAAAACCGCGGCTGTGTCAACGGAAGCGACTGTCAGGATGATCAATGCACTGCAACAGGAAATCCGGATTTGTCTATTCGGATGCGGAAAGATGACGTTGGATACATTCCGGGGGGATCCAAATGTTATTCAGGTAGAGGATTGAGATGAATCTGGAAGAATTCAGAGTATTGACCCGGCCTGCTATTGAAGACGAGCTTAAAAAATGCCTTCAGATCGATCAGGAAGGCGTTTACGATGGTTTACGCGCCATGATGGCTTACCATCTCGGTTGGGAAGGCGAAGGCGCCGGTGAGAAGGCTCAGGGGAAACGGATACGGCCTCTGCTGGTGCTTCTGGGCACTGAAGTTGCTGGCAAGAAATGGGAAGATGCTCTTCCGGCTGCCGCGGCTGTAGAACTGATACACAATTTCTCCCTGATACACGATGATATAGAAGACCGGGCAGAATTCCGGCATGGACGGAAAACTGTCTGGACCATTCAGGGTGAAGCGCAGGCAATAAACACTGGTGATTGCATGTTTTCATTGGCTTTCAAGGCTCTTTGCCGGTCAACCGGTCAACCGGTTGACGTGTTGCGCGCGGTGGATTTGCTGCAATCCACGTGTGTTCAACTGACCAAAGGGCAGTATCTCGATATGGCGTTTGAATCCGCGGAAAGCCTTCCGGTGGATGCTTACTGGCCGATGGTTGGCGGGAAAACCGCTTCTTTGCTGGCCTGCAGCGCCGCGATCGGGGCGGTGATCACCGGCGCGGATCAAAAAATTGTCAACGCGTTAAGAGATTTCGCCTGGAATCAGGGCCTGGCTTTCCAGGCGCAGGATGACTGGCTGGGAATCTGGGGCGACAGCGCGCTGACAGGGAAATCTGCCGAAAGCGATCTGGTAACCGGCAAGAAATCTTTACCCATTTTGTACGGCTTGAACACATCGCCCGAATTTGCGAGCCGGTGGAAGAACCGTCCATTCACAGCAGAAGAAACCGCAGAGTTGGCCGCACTTTTGACGAATGAAGGTGTGCAGGAATGGGTTGAAAAAGAGACTGCACGTTTGACAATTATGGCCAAAGAAGCCCTTGAAACCCTTCCGGTAAAAAATGCCGGATATTCAGCACTTCTCTCTTTGGCTGATCAATTGTTGAAACGGAATAAATGATCCGGCATACCTGTACAAAAGGGGATGCCGGATAAAAATGATCACTATAATGGATTCACTAAACGCTCCTGAAAAAAGAAAGGTTAATTTAAAGTCAGGAAAGGATCAGGAATTATGCATAAAAAAGAAGATCTTTACGATGCAGCGGAAATTCTTTGCGATGAAGGTATCAACCACGAAGCGATTAAGGATTCTGTATCTGTCATTTTAAAAGCCGTGGGTGAAGATCCGTCACGAGAAGGATTATTGAATACACCAACCCGGGTCGCCCGCAGTTATGATGAATTGCTTTCCGGATACCGTGTTGATCCGTATAAATTGATCAATGGCGCCATGTTCGATGTGGAATATGACGAGATGGTTATCGTTCGTGATATAGAGTTCTACAGCCTGTGTGAACATCACATGCTGCCTTTTATTGGAAGGGCGCATGTTGCGTACATACCGGATAAGAAGGTGATCGGCCTATCCAAGATCCCCCGGATTGTAGACATGTTCTCACGGAGGCTCCAGGTTCAGGAACGGCTGACGCAACAAATTGCCACCTTCCTGGATGAAGCGCTTCACCCTCATGGCGTTGCCGTTGTTGTGGAGGCATTGCATTTGTGTTCCATGATGCGCGGGGTTAAGAAACATGACTCCCGCATGACAACATCAGCGATGCTGGGTTACTTTCGGAATAATCTGGCAACACGGACAGAGTTTCTGGATAACATTTCCCGAAGCGCGGAACCGCTGCATTTCTAGATTTGGTTATTCAAAAAGGGGAAAATTTTCAATTCGTATGGCGCCGGAACCCGGCGCCATTTTTTCTGCCAGAAGTGAAAGTGGCGTACCGGTTACGGGATGAACCAGATCCGGCATCAGTTCAGAAACGGGTAGAAGGATAAAAGCTGTATCCCATAAACGGGGTTCGAGAATAACCCCATCCAGTAGAATCGCGTCAAGGTCCAGGGTACGGGGCGCGTATTTATTGGATGTTCTTATTCGTCCCAATTTTTCTTCGACCGGGCGGAGAACCCTAAACTTCAGATCATCAGCGGAAAGGTTGGTTTCGCAAATCGCGGCCGCGTTATAGAAATCCGGACCACGTGTTCCGACGGCAGGCGTCAACCAGACTGACGATGATCTTATGACAGAAAGTTGTTCCAAAAGAGCCAGCGCGCCGCGGCGAATATTCTCCGCCGGATCAATATTGGACCCTAACAGGATGATCACTTCCGCCATCAAAACTGCCCCTTTGTCCACATTGTTATGCCCGCATCCGTTCAATCTCCACACCAACGGAGCGTGAAAATCGCACGGCTCCAGGCTTTTCCACCCGGACACGCACGCCGTTGACATTCGGGTATTCCAACACCATTCGGGCGATATCCTCCGCCAAGGCTTCCACGGTATATCGACCAACCGTCGAGGCGTGGGACAGGATCTGTTTGGATACGGTGCGATAGTTCACACTGAGCTCAACATCATCTGCGGCGGCCGCTGCCTTGATATCGGTAAAAATGACGAGGTTGAACAGAATATCCTGCGGTTGAGAACGTTCCCGATCTGAGATACCGATCACACCACGGGCAAGCAAGTCTTTGATAATGATCTGATCCATTAAAAACTCCAATAGTTAAACAAGATGCCGGCCGCCATCCAGATGGATGATCTCACCGGTTATATATTCAGGCCCATCCAAAAGGAACAGTATTGTCTGACTCAACTCATCCATTTCCGCCCAACGCTTCATAGGAACCGGTTGGATTATTTTGTCCTGTGGTGAATTGTCCGCGGGAGGGAGGATAGCTCCCAGTGCAATCCCGTTGACGGTGACGCGTGGCGCCATGGAAAGCGCCAGGATTTTCGTCAGTGCGGCCAGCCCCGCTTTGCTGACCGTGTATGGGAGGTGGTCAACCCCTGGACGGAGAGCACGCCAATCGAGCATCATCACAATACG
>CAYOKC010000089.1:7167-14938 GCA_964404415.1 uncultured Leptolinea sp.
TGGTTTCAAATTATTGAAAAATGCCTGGCTTAAGAAAAAAGGGGATGCAAGATTAATATCCATATGCCGCTGCCAGTTATCCGGCGTCACATCCGTCATTTTCAAAGATTCAAAAATAGCGGCGTTATGAACAATGCCATAAACCGGGTTGAAGTTATTAGATCTATTGAAAATGTCTCCCGCTTCTCGGGGATTCGACAGGTCAGCCTGGATCAACGATGCGGTACCGCCAAGGGAGTTGATTTCTGTGGCGGTTTCTTCCGCGTCTTTGGATGACGAGTTGTAATGCAGCAGGATATCCGCCCCGGCTTTCGCTAGGGTGACAGCGATATGGCGGCCCAAACGTACCCCGCCGCCAGTCACCAGGATGGTTTTCCCCTGTAAGCTCAACCTATTCTCTCATTCATGGAACATAATCCTGGTTCAAGTCTATAAGAGGGGGCAATGGTATGTCAAGCACTTATACCGGTTTGACCGGAAAATTATGCTTTTCGTAGGATCAGGACACTGGTTTGCGAGCATACCTGATGAACAGGCGGGAGAATACACTGAAAACAACGATCCCCAGAAGGCTGCACGTGAGGTCCAACCATGAACTGCTGCGTGAAGCGAAAAAAGATTGAGAAATTTCCTCGAGGATCGAGAAAACCGCGAAGAGTAATCCGCCGCCCGGGAGGGTTATTCCGCCCGCTCGGTATACCCAGTTCGGGAAGCTGACATTCATCAGAAAAGCCATAATGCCATAGAGAATGAAATGACCTAATTTGTCACCATTGGGAAAATGGTAAATCACATACATCCATTCCGGCATACTGCTAGTGTCTGCGCTGAAGATGACATAACAGATGAAAAGAAAGAAAATCAATGTTGCGACGCGTATATATTTCATGCAATCCTTCCCTCATCAAACGGGATTATGCATGAATTCTACTTCTCTTCCTGTACTCCGAAAATGATGCCATTCAAGGTATTTAATGTTTGAACACCGAACTTGCGAACCTGCTGAGGGAAGGACGGTTTGTTCGGCAAGTCTTCCGCGATCTTGATTAAGCCGGAGAGAGTTTTCTGGTTGGCTACAGGTTCCCATTTCATTAGAACGTTCAAAACCGTCAGGTTGGCGTCAAAATCAGTGTCGGTGTGATTGGTGAGTTCAAGATCAACCGCAGCGATGCCATGGAGCGACATCCAATCAGCCATCTGTCCGGTATATTTGCAGCCGGAGTTCATAGGCGGGTACCCGTAATCAGTGACGGCGGCGATGGATTCTGCCAGATTGATGGAATCAGAATCCGGGGGATTTCCGCCGGCAAAAATACCCATTGCCGCGGAGTGGTAATTGATCATGGCACTAATATTGTGCGTTTTCACAAAATCACGCAGGGCTGCTGCTTCAGGCTCTGAGAACGGTTCTGAACCGGCACTGATCGGGCGGTAATTCCAACAGCCGTCGCGCGGCCAGTCGACCACCCAGAACGCGTCAAAGTTGCGGTTGATGTCAACACCTCGCTCGTTGGTGCGTCCATCAAGGTTGTGACCACGTTCTTCGCCATCCGGATTCAAAAGGCGGAGAATGTAGAGCGTGCGGTCACCGGGAATGACCTTCGGATTTTTCATGATGTACGCTATCAATTCGTCAGCCAGAGCGGTGGTATTCCATTCATTACCGCCATGCACCCCGGCCACCATCAGTCGTTCAACAGGGCCGTTTCCGAACTGCATAATTTCAATATTGTTGCCTTTAATAGATTTTCCAATAACTACAGGCCCTTTAACATACCCGTTGGGTTCTGTTGAAGCGGCTGTACTGGGCGCTGATGACACTGACACTTCCTGAACGGACGCGGAAGTATCAGCCGGTGGCTGAGATGATGCCGCGGAAGGATCGGCCACCGGCGCCGGAGAGGATGCCGGAGAATCGAACGTTACTGTGTTTGAGTCGATTTCAACACCAGAATCAGGATTTACAACGGGTGAATCGTCAATTATTCCTGTGTTCGCGTTCGGATCATTGTCAACCGGCATGGGTTGCGGTTGAGTGGGCGCGGCAGCTACATCCTGAGTTATCTGTGGCTCAACCGCCGGCATTGCAGCTTCCTGCGCTACTGGTTCCGGTTGTTCCGCCGAAGCTTCCTGGGGAATTTCTGCCGGTACTTCGGCTGCTTCACGGACGGCGGCTTCTTCTGTCACTTCAGGAATTGCTGTGGCTGCCGGTGTAGGGAAATACGTGGCCATCACTGAATTCGGGGTGACGGCTCCCTCAGGCTTTGTTTCGCCTCCCGGGAATAATTCAGCCAGATTGGTCTCAATCTGCGTTGTGAACCATTTCCAGGCTTTGTCACCGGATGTTATACCGGTAGAAAACAATCCATAACCAATCACCACAAATATCGCCAGAACCAGGATACTGCACCCGAGACCTTTGAAGGATGCGTTTTTGCGCGGTTTACGGACCGGTTTTCTGGCCAGCGGGATGACGGTATTCTGCTGGCGAACGCGGTTGACGTTTGTCTGGGATGGTGCAGGGCGGCGATTTTGGTTGGATGCCTTGGGGAGGTCAAAATCAATCGGCATGGCACTGTGGTAGTGCGGGGGCAATTCCGCTTTTTTCTGTCCGCGAAGTGCTGCCTTGCGGGCGTGTTTTTCAGCCAGTGTGGGTTCCGGACCGTCATCTGGAACGTCAATCAGTGAGGGAGCGGCGGTGTAGACGGTATTACGAGAGGGAACATGCGATTGAAGGGAAGAGCCGGCAAGTCCGGCACGTTCAAGGCAGTAATTGCGTTTGGCCTGATTGGGCATACATTCAGCCAACCAGCGCCAGGCATCCATATTTTCCGGGTCCAACTCGAGAATGCGGTTCAGATAAGCTGCCGCAGCCTGTTTATGTCCGAATTGAATGGCACGCATCGCCTGCGCGAGAAGTTCGGTGATCTCAGAATTTATGTCCGTCATAGTCAAACCGCCGCCTGAAATAGGTTTTTTCCTAACGGTTGCAAGAACGAGACCAGGGGAAAAAGGCCGGTATTATTTCGGATTTGACGGCAACGCGGAGGGATCTGCCAGTTGACCGGTATAGCCAGCTTCAACCAGGCGTATATATGCCGCATGGACGTCATAAGGCACTGGCTGTGGACTGTGCCAGCCTCTCTCGGCATAAAGCATTATGCGTTGAAACTCGCCGGTCAACACATGGATCAAATCGGTGAGCGTAAATCCAGGAAATGGGTAGTTTTCAAAAGGAATCGGTGGCGAAGAAACAAAGCAATGTTGGTCAGGCCAGTAACGGGTGAGTGTGGCAAGGGTTCTGCGTTCCATGTAGGGTTTCTGAAGAACGATCAACCGTGCGTGGTGAAGTTTTTCTTTTTCGATCAGTTCACGGGAGAAGAAGGTATTTTCTGCAGAATTGGTTGCCCGGGTTTCAGGATAGATTACATATTTTGGAACACCGTTTTTCACGAGTACATCGGTAAATGCCAGGGCTTCCGGCTTATGAAAAAGATCGTAAGTCAGCCGGCCTACGCCTCCGGATGGGCAAATCCATGACGCGTAACCGGCATGATAGAGCCCGGCCGCGAATTCCGCGACCCGCAGATCGTTGCTGCAAAAAATCATTATCCCATCCGCTTTTTCCAGCGGATCACCCAAAACAAGGTAATCCCAGAGTAAATGCGCGTCGCGTTGGATATCGGGAAGTATTCTGACCATACAAGGATTTTATCTTGATCTCCGTTGAATTTCTCGGCGAAGTGTGTACATACTTTCCGGAAAAAACGGCAAGCCTCGTATAATATTTGTAAAAGCTGACTATCCCCATCCGGGAGGAATTATGGGTTTTTATCTCGCAGTTAAAGAAGTATGGCGCAACAAAGGCAGGTTTTTACTGATCAGCCTGGTCATCGCGTTGATCACTACGCTGGTGCTTTTTATTGCCGCTCTGGCGGAAGGATTGGCACTCTCCAACCGTGAATACCTGAGCAAAATAAACGCGGAATTGTTTGTTTTCCAGAAAGATGTTGACAATCTGATCGCCACAAGCCGTATCGGACGATCAAAGATCAATGATGTGCGGCGGGTGGAAGGTGTTAAGGAAGTTGGCGCCATCGGGTTTGCCACCGGAGCCTATATCTACCCTGACGGGCGTCCATCGGTGAATATTTCGCTAATCGGAATCGAACCTGACAGCCCAGGCATGCCGCCGGTGTTGGCTGGTCGTACGATCAATACCCTGAAGGGTAGCGAGGCGGTTATTGAGTCAAAATTTGTAGAGCGCCTTGGTGTAAAAATTGGTGACGAGGTCACTGTCAAGACGATTCAAGGAACTAAGGAGAAATATTTTACTCTACAGGTTGTGGGTAGTACGGATGGTGAACAATACCAGTACGCGCCAACCATGTTCCTGCCATTTAAAACCTGGGACCAGATTAAACCTCAGGGACAAAAAACCGGTGAAGCCGGTGAACTGACCTCCAATATCATCGCGATTAAGTTGGATGATCCTGCCCAGGAAGAGATTGTCGCTCAACGGATCCAAAGCCAGGTGGAAGGAATTGAGGTGATCAATAAAGCAGCGACGATTGATGCCGTGCCGGGGTATAAAGTACAGCAAAATACGCTAAATACCCAGCAGGCATTCACTCTGTTGATCGGTGTGCTGGTGATCGGAGGATTCTTCCAGATCCAATTGCTGCAAAAGATCCCGCTGATCGGGGTACTAAAAGCCATTGGTACTTCTGATTTTATTGTGGCGGTTTCCGTGATCGCCCAGATCATTGTGGTGACCACATTCGGGGTGTTTCTCGGGGCTATGGTAACCCTGCTGCTTTCAGTAGCTTTGCCCGCGGGTATCCCGATCGTGTTCAATGGCAGTTCCGTTTTGATAGCCATACTGGCGCTGCTGGCCATTGGCCCGGTAGGCGGACTAGTCTCTGTAAAAGTGGCTATCGGGGTCGAGCCGTTGATCGCCCTGGGATTGTCATCATAGGAGCCTGCCATGTCAGTTATTTTGGAAACTAAAAACGTAAGCAAAATTTATAAGAATGGATCCAATGAAGTGAAGGCCGTTGACACAGCCTCTTTCCAGATCCATGAAGGTGAATTTATCGGGCTGGTTGGTCCCAGCGGTTCGGGTAAAACCACCATGCTGGCGATGCTGGCCGCTCTGCTCGTCCCCACAATCGGCGAGGTAGTCATTGATGGTGTGGATCTGGGAAAAATGAGCGATGCCGACCGGGTGAAATTCCGCCGCGAGAATATTGGATTTACGTTCCAATCCAACAACCTGGTCCCATACCTAACAGTAAAAGAGAATGTGGAATTGATGTTGCGCCTGAATGGACGTTTTGACAGGAACTCAGCGTCCAGAGTGGAAGAATTGTTGGAACGGCTTGGTCTTACCGAACGCATGAACAGCCTGCCAAATCAATTGTCAGGCGGACAAAAGCAGCGTGTTTCCATCGCGCGCTCACTGGTACACAATCCCAGCGTTGTGCTGGCGGACGAACCCACGGCCAGTCTCGACAGTGAACGCGCCTACCAGGTGACCCGATTGTATGCCGACCTTATTCATGAACAGAAGAAAGCCGGTGTGATGGTTACTCATGATATGCGGATGTGTGTTTTTGTCGACAGGATCATTCAGATCTCGGATGGAAAGATCCAGACCATCATTAACGACCGCGCGGAGATTGATAATCTGATCAATTGCGGCTGATAGTATTTGTATCTTCTAATTTAGCAGGCGGAGGTTCTCAGATCAAGAACCTCTGCCTTTTTTTGCCAAACAATCTCCCCCGCCAGAATGGGTGCTCAATTGGTGGAAGCAATGACTTTATTCAGCGGTGAGAGCGTGAATACGAAAAAGACGCCGGATATCTGGCGTCTTTTCGGGATTTGCTGGTTGAAGGACTTTCTGGTTATTCGGGTTGTTCAACTGTGATCGAACTGGTCATCCGCCATTTGATCGCGGGATCCTGCTGTTCCAGTTTGATGATCACGGTATAGGTGATATCTCCCTGATTGTCTTGTCCCAGTGGTTTGATGCGCTCGACTTTGCCGGGGAGAGTGAGACCGGGAATACCGTCAAATGTAAGGGAGACTGGATCACCTTCTTTGATTTTGAATATGTTCAATTCGGTCAGGTCGTTTGATTCGATCTGAAACTCTGATAAATCAGCCACCACAACAGATGACGAACCGATGGTGGAAATCTGACCGGTCTTCAGGTTCGATGACACGACAGTCCCATCGATGGTGGATTTCAATTCCAGATCATCCAAACCTGTTTTCGCGGCTTCCAACTGAACCAGGGCATTGTCAACACGTTCCTGGGCAACATCAAGGTCATTCTTGTTGGGTCCGTTCTTGACCAGTTCCCAGTCATTTTGGGCTTTCTCATAGTTTGCCTTGGCCACTACCAGTTCGCCTTCCGCGATTTGAACATCAACTTCTTTGGGACTTCCCTGTAGATATTTGTAGTTGGCTTCAGCCTGTTCCACCTTTTTCCGCGCGGCGGCAAAATTCTGCAGGGCATAGGCGCGGTTCTTGTCTGTCTCGTCTTTGTATTCCCAGTTTTCCCAGACCGTTTTCGCGTTGTTGAAATCATTCAGCGCGATAAGGTAATCCGCGTTGGCCTGGTCGATATACCATTGGTCAGCGCGTTTGTAATTTTTATAATTGCGGTTTTCCACAGCTTTATCGAGCGCTTTCTTTGCGTTGGCCATTGCCAGTTGAGCTTCGGCGCGGGCGACATTGGCATTGTTATTCAGGTCATCGAGCGCTTTATTCGCAGAAAGCAGTTCAGATTCAGCCGCGGAGATCGCCGCTTTTTGTCTTTCTGAACCTTTCAATCGGGCGAGGACATCTCCCTGTTTTACCGTATCGCCTTCCTTTATCAGAACATCGTCAACAACACCATTCACCGGAAAGGCCAGGGTGACGTGGTTAACCGGCACAGCCTCACCTTCAAAAATCAAAACGCTGGAATTCCCCCGGTTTAATTCGGGAGCATTTCCTTCATCTACTGTTTGAGTTGGTGTTGCTGTGATTGACTGGCACGCCGTCAACACAAGGGCAAGCAGGATTATGGTTAGCGATGAAGTAAGTAATCTTTTTGTTTTCATATTCAGTTCCCGTATATTTCTAGTATGTCTAGATTATACGTAGAGGTAGACAGAATATGTAAGCTTTGTACAAGGGTTGTTGAACAATTTAAAAAAATATCTTGATGAATATCCAGATATTGTCTACAGATATTAATAAACTTGTTTATCCGTTTTCGAGCATTCTCGGGCGGTACTGCAATGCTTCGGCCAGGTGTGCCGGAATAATAGGATCACTACCCGCCAGGTCGGCGATGGTGCGGGCCAGCTTCAGCACACGGTGATATGCCCTGGCTGAAAGCTGAAGCTGCATGCTGGCGCTCTTCATCAGGTTCTTACCCGCTTCATCCAGTTCGCAGAACTTGCGGACTTCCGCCGGGCGCATATCGGCATTGCAGGTTACGCCATTCTCAAACCCACCTTTGGGAGAGCTGAACCTCTTCCGTTGGATATCACGTGCGGTTTCCACCCGGTTTTGGATCACGCTGGAGGGTTCACCGGTACGGCTGCTGGCCAGTTTTTCATATTCCACGCGCGGAACCTGGATGTGAATATCGATCCTATCCATTAACGGTCCGGAGATGCGCTTTTGATATTTCGTTACCGTGGATTCTGAACAGGTACAGGCGCGCTGCGGGTCACCATAATAACCGCACGGGCAGGGGTTCATCGCCCCG
>CAYOKC010000090.1:0-12008 GCA_964404415.1 uncultured Leptolinea sp.
CAGGTTGACTTCATCGATATACAGCAGACCGCGGTTGGCGGCAGCCAGAATGCCGGGTTCAAAGGCGCGTTCGCCTTTCTGGATGGCTTTCTCAATATCCAGGGTGCCCACCACGCGGTCTTCAGTGGCCGAAACCGGCAGGTTGACAAATGGCGTGGGCCGGGTTTTCACGGGGAGTGATTCCCCCCGGTTGACGCGTTCGCGGCATTCCGTACACAAAGTCGCCTGGTTATCGGGGTCACAGCCAAAACGGCAATCAGCCACAACTTTCACATTGGGCAGTAATGCGGCCAGGGCACGCGCGGCAGTCGATTTCGCCGTTCCGCGTTCACCACGGATCAAAACGCCGCCGATCCGGGGATCAACAGCATTCAATACCAGAGCGCGTCGCATACGGTCCTGACCAACGATAGCGGTAAATGGGAAAATAGTAGGCATAAAAAGTTTTCCTTGTAAATTTTTCTTGCAATTCTGGAAGTGTACCACCAAAAATCAAGCCGCTACTTACAGTGTAGAAACTAACACAACCATTACGTGATTAAAACACGGTTTTTGTGCATTATTCACGGGATTAAACCCCCTCAACGGAGTATAATTTGATAGCTGGAGTCCGTATGGAAAAGAAAATTCGTGTTCTGGTGGCAAAACCCGGTCTGGATGGTCACGACCGGGGAGCAAAGATAGTCGCCCGCGCGCTGCGTGATGCCGGTATGGAAGTGATCTATACCGGGTTGCGGCAGACACCCGAAATGATCGTGGAGGCGGCGCTGCAGGAAGATGTGGATGCCGTCGGATTATCCATTCTTTCCGGCGCGCATATGGCGCTTGTTCCACGGATCCTTGAACTGATGAAATTGAACCGGCTGGAAGACTGTCCGGTGTTTATTGGCGGCATCATTCCCGGCGAAGATTCTGCCGAACTGTTAAAAATGGGGGTAGCCGGGGTATTTGGCCCCGGAACGTCAACTGACGAGATCATCTCATGTGTGCGCCTCGCTCTTACCGGCGCCAAAGAAGGGTAAGGTTCAACCAGGCGCCATGGATCAGGTTGATACCCTTCTACAAGGTGACCGGCTGGCGCTGGCGCGTACCCTTACACAAATAGAAAATGACACCCCCGGCAGCCGGCGTATACTGGATGCACTTTTCCAGCATGCGGGTAACGCGCATATCATCGGGGTGACAGGCCCCACGGGTTCCGGAAAATCCACACTGGTCAATCAACTGGCGCTTGCCTACCGCCACCCCGCTGACGGCGCTGAACCAGCCCGTGTAGCCATTCTGGCGGTTGACCCCACCAGCCCGTTTACCGGCGGCGCGGTTCTGGGTGACCGGGTGCGAATGCGCGACCTGAGCGGTGACTCCGGGATCTTTATCCGGTCAGTTGCCACCCGGGGCGCGTTGGGAGGCCTCTCCCTGGCAGCCGCCGGGATGGTCATCGCGATGGACGCGGCCGGTTACGATGTGATCATAGTGGAAACTGTGGGAGTCGGTCAAAGCGAGTTAGAAATCGCCCGCCTGGCACACACCGTTCTGCTTGTTGAAAATCCGGGGTTTGGCGATGACATTCAAGCGATCAAAGCCGGCATCCTCGAAATTGCCAGCATAATCGCCATAAACAAAGCGGACCGCCCCGGTGTGGATCAGACCGAACTGGCATTACGCTCCATGCTGGAGATGGATCCGTCCGGCCTCCCCGCGGGTCACCACGGATACGATGGGAGTGACTCAGCTGCTTCACACCACCAGGATAAGCCTGCGTGGGAAGTCCCTCTGGTGCGTACAGTGGCTGTCACCGGTGATGGGATTGAAAACCTGGCTCAGGCACTACGTGGACATCTGGCATACTTGAAAACCAGCGGCCTCTGGCAAAACCGTCAAAAGAACCGCCTTCGCCATGACCTCGAAATGTTGATCCGCGAAGTTTTATTTCAAACCTGGGTTGCCCGCATGAACCCGCAGGAGTATGACCAGGCTCTTGACCGTTTATTCAACCGGACAATTTCGCCCTACCATCTTGCGGAAGAGCTTATTGCTTCGGATTATGCCGCCAAAACACCGGCAATTCATTTAAAATAGAGAGTACGAAATTTCTTTGGAGGAATGAACTTATGGAACGAACCCTTATCGGAGATCTGCGCAGCAAAATCGGACAATCCGTCACTGTTCAGGGCTGGCTGCAAGTCCTGCGGGACCAGAAAAAGATGCAGTTCCTGGTGCTGCGCGATCAGACCGGATGTGTGCAAATCGTAGTTGAAAAAGCTGCCAGCCCCGATCAGGCTGCCTTGATCTCAAGCTGCGGTGTTGAATCCGCGCTGACCATCACCGGCAAGGTGATCGACAACCCGATCGTGAAGCTTGGCGGTTTGGAGATGCAGCTCGAAGCCATCGAAGTCAACAACAGCGCCGTGTCACCGCTGGCTTTCGAACCCTTTGGCGATACCCTACCCGCGCTGGATTACCGTCTTGACTGGCGCTACATGGACCTGCGCCGCCCTGAAAATCTGCTGATCTTCAAGATCCAGACCACGGCAGAAATGGCGATGCGTGAATTCTGGCTTCAGAATGGCTGTATCGAGATCCATTCCCCCAAAATGGTCGGCACCCCCAGTGAAGGCGGGGCCGAGTTGTTCACCCTGGATTACTTCGAACGCAAAGCCTATCTGGCGCAGTCTCCGCAATTCTACAAACAAATGGCCATGGCCGCCGGTTTCGAGCGTGTCTTCGAGATCGGACCCGCGTTCCGCGCCGATCCTTCCTTCACCTCCCGCCATATGACGGAATTCACGAGTATTGATACCGAGATCTCCTGGGTCGAAAGCCACGAAGATGTCATGTCGTTCCAGGAGCGCCTGCTCAACTACACCTACCAGAAGGTCAAAGACGTTCATGGCGAAGAGATACAGAAAGTCTTCGGCTTTGAATTGACTGTCCCCACCCTGCCGTTCCCCCGCCTGACCATGGCCGAAGCAATGGCCATTTTGAAGGAACGCAACTACTCGGTTCCGGCCGAAACCAAGGGTGACATTGACCCCGGCGGCGAGCGCGAACTGGGTAATTACGTGAAAGAAAAATTCAATCACGATTTTGTTTTCCTCAAGGATTGGCCCATCGAAGTGCGTCCCTTCTACCACATGCGCCACGCTGACAATCCGAAATTGACCAAGAGCTACGATCTGCTGGCAAACGGGCTTGAGATCACCACCGGCGCGCAGCGTGAGCACCGCCGTGACATTCTGGAAAAACAGGCTGTTGAAAAAGGCCTCAATCTGGACATCATTGCCACATACCTGGATTACTTCAAATATGGCTGCCCGTCACACGGCGGTTTCGGTATGGGGCTATCCCGCCTGTTGATGGTGATGCTGCACCTCGACAATGTCCGCGAAGCCGTGTTCGTCTTCCGCGGTCCGAACCGGCTCGACCCGTAATTACTAAAGGACTAATTCGTAGATGCTGCCGGGAAAACGGATAAAGCTGCGTGCCATGGAGCCGGAAGACATTCCGGCTATGGTTCGTTGGCTAAACGATCCTGACGTCATCGAGAATTTGTTGCGGTACGCTCCGCTTTCTGTCAAAGAGGAGGAAGCCTGGTATCAGAAAATGATCGCCAGCCCCGCCGAAGAGCATTACTATATGATCGATGTTCTCGATGAAGACACCGTCAAAACCATCGGTGTAACCCACCTTCATGATGTAGACTGGAAGAACCGGTCAGCGGAAATCGCGATCTGTATTGGCGAAAAGAATTACTGGGGTAACGGGTACGGCCGTGAAACCATGCATTTGATGCTTCGGCATGGATTTAATGACCTTAACCTCAACCGGATGTATTTATATGTATTTGATACCAACGAACGGGCAAAGAAAGCGTATATCGCGGCCGGGTTTGTTGAAGAAGGACGTCTGCGTCAGGACATTTATAAGAACGGTCGATTTATTGACACCCACATTATGAGTGTCCTGCGTGACGAATGGCAGGATGCCAGGGTATAACGCCAGGTCAGGAGGAAGTCATGTCCAATTCACCACATGTCCGGCACGACCGGATTCAGTATGGAGACATAAAACTTTACGCGGGAACCGGATGCCCTGAACTGGCATCCAACATCGCCGGGTATCTCCGCATGCCCCTGTGTGAACGCGATGTGATCATGTTCCCCAATGACAATTTGTTTGTTCAATTGCACACCAGCGTACGCGGGCAGGATTGTTATGTTATTCAGACCACATCCGCACCAGTCCATCGAAACTTGATGGAAATGCTGATCATGCTGCAAACACTGCGCCTTGATTCAGCCGCGCGCATTACCGCGGTAATTCCCTACCTGTGTTACGCCCGCTCAGATAAAAAAGATCAGCCTCGCATTCCCATTACAGCCCGCCTGGTTTGTGACATGATCGAAGTGGCCGGCGCTGACAGGTACATCACCATGGACCTGCATGCCGGACAGATCCAGGGCTTTTTCTCCATCCCCGGTGATGTGATGACTGCCTTCTACATCCTAACCGACTACTTAAAGAAAAAACTGCCCACCATGCAGTCACCTGTAGTAGTCACTGCCGACCTGGGTTTTGCCAAGAAAGCACGCAACTTCGCCCAGAAGCTGGATGTGCCGCTCGCCTTCATTGAAAAGCGCCGCGTTTCAAATGATTCCAAAGCGGAAGCCCTCACCTTCATTGGTGACGTGCAAGACCGCGACGCGATCATTGTGGATGACGAGATCAATACCGGCGGTTCGATGGTACAGGCTGTCAACCTGGTGAAAAGCTGCGGAGCCCGTAATGTGTATATGGTATTCGTCCACCCGGTTCTGTCGGATCCGGCGCCTCAGGTCCTTTCCAAGCTTCCTGTAACGGAATTTGTCACAACCGATACCATCCCGGTTCCCGCCGAAAAAATGGCCTGGTTTGGCGACCGGTTAAAGGTTCTATCCGTTTCACGCCTGTTGGGCGAAGTGATCATGCGCGCCAATGAAGGCCGCTCTGTAGGCGCTCTGTTTAACGAGTAGGCGGCATACATGCCGGAACTTCCGGAAGTTGAGACCATTGTCCGCGCCCTGCGTAACGGCGGGCGCGGCGATGTTTCCATTTTGCAGCGCCGTATCCAGGCGGTGGATTTACGCTGGGCCAGAACTCTTGCCTATCCCGATCCGGAAGAGTTTTTCCGCCGCCTACCCGGTCAAACGATCACGGATGTCACCCGCAGGGGAAAGTATGTGGTCATTCACCTGGATGGTGATTTTTTGTTGATCCATTTACGCATGAGCGGTGATCTACGGGTTAACACGCCTCCTGCGTACATACCCGCAGTCCATGACCGGTTGATCATCGGTTTTGAGGATGGGTACAGCCTGGTTTTCAACGATACCCGGAAATTCGGCCGGGTGTGGCTGACACGCGATCCATCTGAAGTGACCGGCAATCTGGGGCCTGAACCATTTGACCTGACGTTCACGCCGGGTATTTTCTATCAAAACTTGCATCGTAAGAAAAAATACATAAAATCATTATTATTAGACCAATCGTTTGTCGCCGGATTGGGAAATATTTATGTGGATGAAAGCCTGTTTCGGGCCAGAATCCATCCGCTTCGATTATCCAACTCACTTTCCATACAGGAAGCCAACCGGCTTCTTGAAGCTATCCGGGAAACACTGATGGATGGTATCAACAACAACGGCGCCAGTATTGATTGGGTATACAAAGGTGGCGATTACCAGAACAATTTCCGGGTATACCAGCAGACGGGCAAAACCTGCCGTGTTTGCGGGTCACCGGTTGAACGTATCGTTACCGGTCAACGAGGGACCCATTTCTGTCCGAAGTGCCAGCCGAAAGGGGTAGACAAATGAGCTCAGGTTTGCCAGTCAGTTTTACCATCGTCATGGTTTTTGTCTTTATGATCATCGGCTTCTTCGTCGGCAGATATGTCAGCCTGATGGTATATAAACGCAAATTCGCGGAAAAAGAAGCACTGCTCAGATCCACTTTGACTGCCCCGGTGGTTGAACAATCCGCGCCTGCCCCTCTTGCCGATCCGGCAAAATTCACTGAGCTCCTTAAGTTGTACCGCGAGAAACAGAATGGAACGATTCATGTGGAAACCAGCGGTCATCTTCTGGCCACTTCGGCTCCGTTGAATCCCGCACAGAAAAAGAGGTTCATTGACCTCTTAAAAGAACTGGCAGTCTGGATTGGCATTCCAGCAACAGATGTCATTCCGGCACCCGCAGAACCGGTTTCAAAACCTGTGTCTATTCCGGCGGCCGGGGTTCAACAAATGACTTCCGCGGTACCGGATACCTCCCGGATGGCTTCGGCTGCCACTCCGGTGAAGACCGACCCGATGCCGGTTCCTGTGCCGCAACCTCCTGCCCCGGCGCCTTCTGTACCCCCTACTCCAATGCCCCCGGCGCCTGTCTCAACAGTGGGAGTTCAACCGTCTATCCCCCCGGTTCCATACGCGGCTGCCGCTGCTGCCCCCAAAGTCGCGGCCGATACAGCGAAAAAACCGGCCGTGTCCATGGTCGAGCAGATTGACGAGATCCTGCAGGAGATCATCCAACGGTCAGACAATCCCAACCGGCGTATTAAACTAGTGGAAGAACGCAACCAGGGTGTGATCGTCTGGGTGGATCAGGAACATTTCAGCGGAATAGATGCTGTTACCAACGATTCCGCTCGCGATTTGATACGCGCCGCGGCCAAAGAATGGGAACGGCGGGCAGAGGCTCACCTGTAGTCAATATGCGTGTTTATTGAACTATCTGCTGGTTCGTGTCACCGCTGGTTGACATCTTCATCAACAGGGATTCAAACTCGTCAACACGTTGAACGAGTGTCATCACAATATCAATAAATTGCGCTTCATCCACCATTTCCATTCGCGCGTTATGCATATAGGAATAAACCATCTTATTGCCTATCTGCTCCAAACACCAGAAGCCAATTTTAGTTTTGGCGTTCACCTGCAGCAGGGTCGACGATATGAAATGGGGCACATCTTCCAGGGAATCAAAAGCGGCAAAGCTGGGAACGGAAAACTCCAGTTCATCTCCAAATGAAAAAATGAACAGTGTTTGTGACCTGGCTTGATCCAGCGTAAATTCTATGATGGCATGTTCGTCATCCAACTCGCGCACCACCCAGTTGCTCGCGGAACACATACGGTTGATGAACGCGGAAAAGCCTTCCTCCCCGCCCATTTTTTCCATCGCCTCATTTATATGGTCTTCCGGTTTGGTGCTTTCTTCTCTGGCTTGATTTTCCACAGGCATCTCTCACTCATTCAGAAGTATTGGTTTAATTCTAGCATGAAGAAGCAATGGTTATAACCCCCATGAATACAGTAAAATCCTGGTTAACAAAACCCGGGAAGTAACCGCGCATGTCATCAGATAAAGAACAATTGCGGATTCTGCAAATGGTCCAGGCCGAAAAGATCACACCTACCGAAGGTGTGAAGTTGCTTGATGCACTTCCAAAAACTGATCCGAAGATATCAGGCGGAAATGCAGTCATTCACACGCAGGGTTCACGGGCGCCCCGCTGGATGAGGATTTTGGTCGTGGATCAAAAAACCGGTAAGGAGAAAATAAACTTCCGCCTTCCGGCAAATGTCGTGGAAACGGGCGTAAAAATGGGCGCCTGTTATTCCGCCGGGATAAACAACAATGCCGCGAAAAAGATCCTGGAAGCGCTTCACACCGGGTTGACTGGTAAAGTGATTGATTCCATAAATGCTGAAACCGGTGAACGAATTGTAATATCGCTTGAATGAAAACCTATGACTTTTACGAAGAAACACCAGTCCGTTTGAGAGAGAAATTACTTTTCCTCAATTACGTGGATATCCGGAAAAAATTGGTGAATTGTTCCTTCCACCCAACCATGCAATGTGACTGGTGATAACGGGCAGCCAAGGCATGCCCCACCCAACCGGACCTTTACTTCATTCTCTTTAAAGCTTACCAGTTCAACGGAACCGCCATGATACTGGCTGATATACGCATCCAATTTATCAATTAATGCCTGCATCCGTTCCTGGTCGTTAAATTCGGGGGGAATTATCGTCATGTGTAAACCTCCTTATACATTATTAACCAGGTCCATACCTCGTATTAATAACCCGAGAACTTCGTCATATGTGCTCCGCAACCGGAACGCGATCCCGGATGCCATTCTCTCGAGCAGTTGACGCCCTAATACAGGATTATTTTCGCAGAATTGCCGCATTTGCGCGACTGATATACAAACGGCTTCACACGGAAGGATCGCCAACGCGGAGGATGTGTATTTCGGCCGCCCGAGCGCGGCGGACCATCCAAACAGGTCTTCCGGACATATATGGCCGATTACCAGGGCTTCACCATCATAGGGTTTATATTTAACAACTACCTCTCCTGAAAGCAGAACGTAAAAATTTCTAGCCTCAGATCCCTGTTGAAATATCAATGTATCTTTTGAAAACTGACATGCGTGAAGGATCGGAACAATCCGGCTTATGTCCTCACGATCGAACCCGGAGAACAATGTCATTTCAAAGAGGGTCTTGTCCAACATACTATTGATATTACTTGCGGGAATTTATTTCAGGTAGTGGTAAATTTCCCTGATGCCTTTGCCGATACTCATGAGTAAATTGTGCAATTTGACTTATTGGTATGGAAAATAAAGTGATTTTAAGTCATTCAAATGGAAGGCATTTATCCGTTTAATTCGGTAATCTGTATTCTTCATTGTGACCGCGGTGTGATAGAAAAAGACCCTGAAATTTTTTCTCTTCAGGGTCTTTCTTATTCTTATTTAGTCATTTCCCCGGCCGCGCAACCGCGGGTCCATAAGGTCGCGTAGGGCATCACCTACCAGGTTCCAGGCCAGAACAAAGAGAATAATGGCGATACCCGGATATACAACTATATACCAGTAGGTCCCCAGTGAAGGGATCCAACTACGGGCAAAACTGATCATCTGACCCCAGTCCGCGTAACCGCGCTGCGCGCCAAGGCCCAGAAAGCTCAATGCCGCGAATGTCAACACGTATGAGCCAATATCCATGGATGCCAGCACCACAACCGGAAAAACCGCGTTGGGAAGAAGATGACGGAAAAGGATACGGACGTCGCTGGCGCCGATCAATTTCGCGGCTACCGCGTATTCCTGTTCTTTTACAGCCAAAATATTCCCGCGAATAACGCGGGCGTAGGTCATCCATCCAAATACGATGATGGCCAGCATACCTGTCAAAATCTGAATTTGAATAGGGTCAAGGTTGGTGGTCGGGCTCTGGAAGAATGTGAGCATCGCCAGCCCTTTAGCCAGATAGACCAGGAAATTCGCTTCACCTCGACCATAAACGGTTTGCAAAACGGAAGTTAACGTGATGGCAGCCAACAAAAATGGGAATACCAGAAATACTTCCGTAATCCTCATTAATACTTCATCAACCCATCCGCCATAGAAGCCGGCCAATGACCCGACGATCAACCCGATCAGTGTTGTAATGAGTGTGATGACAATACCCACCCGGAAAGCGGTCCTGGTGCCCCACACAACGCCGTATAGAATGTCATATTGACCTTCTGTCGTGCCCATCGCGTGTTTTTCACTCGGCGCCTTGGGTTGATTACTGAAACCATCCCGCGGGATGATATATATATTGCGGGAATTCTTTTCAGGCGGCGCAAGGACCGGCGCCGCGATGGCAACAAATATGAACCCCAGCAAAAGAACAATGCCAATCAGAGATGTGGGATTTTTAACTAACCGTCGAATTACATCCATGGATTCCTCGTTCCAAGCTGTGGTTTTACTGCAGGCGAATACGCGGGTCGATGACCCCGTACATAATGTCCACAAGCAAATTACCGACTAATAAGATCAAACAGTTGAACATAGTCACACCCAAAACTGAGACTACATCCAACGAAAGGGCCGCCTCAGCCAGGAATGATCCCATTCCCGGAATATTAAAGATCGTTTCCGTGATAACTACACCGTTCAATAACGCGATCAACATCAACGCGCCTACGGTAACAACCGGGATCAACGCGTTGGGAACGGCATGGCGGGTGATCACTTTCCGTTCGCTCAAACCTTTCGCACGGGCGGTGGTCATGTAATCCTGGTTCAATGTATCCAGCATGGATGACCGCGTTACCCGCAGCAGGTACGCCCAGTCCAGGTATGCCAGAGTTAAAACTGGCAGAACCAGGTGGCGTAATGCATCCCAGAATATGTCCAACCGGCCATTCAGCAGGGCATCGATCGAATTCATATTGGTATATCGAACAAATTGGGTTGACTGGACAATCTGGGTAGCCCAGTCAGATAACCTTCCGGGTGGAAACCATCCCAGTTGGGCATAGAAGAAAAGTAAAACAAGAAGACCAAAAACAAAAACAGGGATTGACCAGCCAACAATACTGAAAACGCGTAATACCTGGTCAATCAGCTTATTATGGTTTACGGCAGAAACAATACCAAGATAGATACCAATACCCACCATCGGAAGCGCGGTCCACAGGGCCAGTTCCGCGGTGGCCGGCAGACGCCGTCCGATAACTTCCCAGACAGTGCCTTTTCCGGTTTTTGACCATCCGAGGTTGCCCCGCAATACGCCACCCTCAATCTCGCCGGTTGTTTCGTTCTTTGTGCCGGTCATCCAGCGCCAGTACTGTACCGGAACCGGATCATCAAGACCGTATTTTTTGATAATTCCTTCCATCGCGCCCTGACGCTTCGGTATGTCTTGCACATACAGAGAAGCGCGCTCATACGGAGTGAGCATGGACAACATGGAGAATATCAAAATGGTCACTGCCAGCAGTAAAAGCGGAAGAATTAATAAACGGCGAATAATAAAGGAAAGCATTGACAAATGGCACCTCCACGAACCTGCCAGTATATTTTTCTTTCAGGCAGGGGGATTACAGGATTTTTATCCGGGAGCCGGTTTAACCGGCTCCCGGATGACTGCTTTGTTGAACGTACAGATTACTTGGGAGCTACTTTAGACAGGGAGTAGATCCAACCGTATTCCGGATTTCCGTAGGCAGGATTGAAGTAGAAACCCTTGATCCAGTTCTGGAACGGATAGCCTTCGATGATCTGGTACATCCAGATATTTACGGCATCTTCCTGAGACATCTTCTGGATCTCTTCGTAGATCGGGGTACGGACTTCAACACCGTTGGCGGTGGCACCCTTCAGGATGATTTCATCGTATTTCGTTTTGTAATCATCCGTCATATTGATGATGCGGCCATAGGCGCCCTGTGAGTACAGGAAGGGATTCACCCAGTTGTGCGGGTCATGGTAGTCTTCCACCCAGCCACCCACGTAGATGGGCAGTTTACCCTGGCGGCGGCTTTCGAGCATAACAGGCCACGGCATAGCCAGGACGGCGATGGAGAATTTAGGATTGGCTTTTTCGATGCCAGCTTTCAAAATTTCGGCAGCCAGGCGGCGGGTGTCATTGCCGCTGTTGTAGGCAAGCTGCATGTAGAAGCCTTTTTTCCACACATCGTCATCATCTTCACCGGCAGCAATACCATCGCCATCCAGATCGGCAGCCTTGAATTCAGCTTCGCAGGCAGCGGGATCGTATTTGTTCAACGGGGCGGTGTCTTTGAGGTATCCCATCATTCCCTGAGGAATGGGACCCTGAGCCTGGGCTCCTTCACCGGCCAGAGCATCTTTCACCATGGCATCGTAGTCGAAGCAGGTGGAGAATGCTTTGCGGACGTGGATATCAGAGAAGAAATTGGCGGGAATACCATTTCCGTCAAGTTTTCCTGAACCAGTGTACGGGTTGCCGCCTTCAACATTGATCTGCCAGTTGAGCTGGGCAGGGGTGATGGCAGGCATGGGGAGCTGGCGGAAGAAGGTCAGGTAACCATCGGCTTTGTCATCTTTGCAGGAGGATTCATCGGTTCCGCAACTGACTTTCGCAAATGGTTCAACTTCGGCGCGGTATTGCGGAGGAGTGTAGATCTCATCGGCGT
>CAYOKC010000090.1:12018-14743 GCA_964404415.1 uncultured Leptolinea sp.
CATGGACAGACGGGTACCCCATTCATCCACGTTCTTGATCACAACACGTTTGATGGAGGCAACACCGGAGGGGCCGCCTTCCCACATGGGTTCTTTACGCCAGTAATCTTCGTTGGCGGTCATAACAATTTCTTCACCGGGAGTCCAGTGGTCCAGCTTGTAGGGGCCGGTACCGTTGGCTTTGTTGAAGAGGATGGTTTTTTCCGCAGCGGGATCAGCGTATTTAGCCCAGGTGGAGCACTCGCCATCCCAATCGCCATTTTCCGCCATCCATTCCTTGTCGACGATACCGCCAAGGAACTGCTGGGAGGTCAGGGCGAGCATCCAGGGGACGGGCTGCGCGAATTTGTAGGTTACGGTTCCGGCTTCGTCATCGGCGACGATCTTGGTCTTAATGTCTTCGCAGACTTTGGCCAGATCTTCTTCTTTGAGATCTTCGAATACCGGGGCTTCTTCGGCGTCAGCGGGTTTCGCGAAAGCGCCGGCGAAATCTTTGATGCCAGCCATGGCCATATCGGGGCCATAGAAGGCTTCGTAGACGATCCACTGCCAGCCGTCAATGCGGCCCTGCAGGAAAGCGCGCTGGGCGGTGTAGGCAACATCGTGGGGTTCCAGCGTGCCGCCTTCATGGAATTTCACATCTTTGCGGATGTTGAAAGTCCACTCTTTACCATCTTCGCTGGTTTTCCATTCGGTGGCCAGGGCGGGGATATATTCGTCGGTCTTTTCCCGTTTGAAGAAGGTCAAACCTTCATACAGGTTAAGTTCAACTGTGGAGCCGGCGGTCTCATAGGTCCAGGCGGGATCCAAAGTTTCAGGTTCGCCGGCGCCGGTGATGAAGGTGATGGTATCCGGATTTTTGAATTCCGGGCCTTTGGATGCCGCGGCGGCAGGAGCCTCAGCAGCAGGAACATCGGTCGGTTTTTCGGCGGCAGGAGCTTCAGCCGCAGGGGCAGCCGCAGGAGCAGGCTGGCACGCACCGAGAAGCATGCTGACGATCATAACCAAAGACGTCAAAAGAATAAATCTGTTACGCATTGTTCTTCTCCTCTCAAGAATGGGTTGATTAACCAAGTTTGGTTAGAACTTGCAAATCACAACTGAATAGAAGGAATCACCTCCTTTTACAAACCTGCTAAAGTTTGGCAAGGTGACAGGCCACAAAATGGCCGGGCGTAATCTCTCTTAATTCCGGACGTGATTCAGCGCAAACAGCCTCCGCTATGGGGCATCTTGTGCGGAACCGGCACCCGCTCGGCGGGTCAACCGGTGATGGAACGTCACCTTCCAAGATCGTGCGTTTCCGTTTTTCTTCGGCCAAAGGATCCGGGATCGGAACGGCCGATAGCAATGCTTTCGTGTATGGATGCAGCGGATGGGTATACAGCTCGTCGCGGCTGGCTTTTTCGGCAATAATACCCAGGTACATCACAGCCACCCGGTTACTGATGTGCTTGACCATGGAAAGATCATGGGCGATGAACAAGTATGTCAGCTTTAATTCTTTTTGCAGGTCTTCCAGCAGGTTGACCACCTGCGCCTGAACTGAAACATCCAGGGCGGCAATGGGTTCATCACAGATGATCAAATCCGGATCGAGCGCCAGGGCGCGGGCTACACCGATACGTTGGCGCTGCCCTCCGGAAAATTCATGCGGATACCGTTTAACGAACGCGGTGTTCAAACCGACCAGTTCAAGCAAATGCATAACACGGTCTTTTAGTGCTTTACCCTGGTAGGTGTTATGGATGATCATGGGTTCGGCAATGATCTGCCCGACGTTCATACGGGGATTCAAACTCGCGTATGGATCCTGGAAGATCATCTGCATTTTCTTGCGGGTTTTCCGCAGGGTTTCGCCCTTCATCTTAACCAGGTCTTCACCCTTGAAATATACATGCCCGGAGGTCGGGCGGTAAAGCTGCAGGATCGTGCGTCCTGTGGTTGACTTGCCGCAGCCCGATTCACCCACCAGTCCCAGCGTTTCGCCGGAATAAATATCAAATGAAACATCATCTACCGCGTGTACATCCCCCTTGTGTGACTTGAACACAAACCCCTGCATGATGGGGAAGTATTTAACCAACCGGTCAACTTTAAGTAATACTTCTCGCTGTTCTGACATTAGTGTTCCCTTCCCGTGTTTGGATCGACCCAGCAGGCGACTTTATGATCTGGTGTCAGATCCCTTAATGCGGGATTTTCCATCTTGCACCGGTCAACAGCATAGGTACATCGTGACAAGAACGGGCAGGATCGAGGTTTTTCCATTAAGATCGGCGGCATTCCATCAATCGAAACCAACCGCCGGTGATCTGTTTCATCCATGCGGGGCAGGCTGCCCAGCAATCCGCGGGTATAGGGGTGCATCGGGTTGACGTACAGGTCTTTCACTTCCGCTTCTTCCACAATACAACCGCCGTACATAACAGCCACCCGCTTGGCCAAACCGGCAATAATACCCAGATCATGTGTGATCCAGATGATCGCCATGCCCAATTCCTGCCGCAGGCGCTGCACAAGTTCAACAATCTGAGCCTGAATAGTCACATCGAGAGCCGTGGTCGGTTCATCAGCGATCAATAATTGGGGATTGCTGATCAAAGCCATCGCGATCATTACACGCTGGCGCATACCACCCGAAAATTGATGTGGATAATCATCCAACCTGTCCGCGGCACGGGGAATGCCAACCATTTCCAACACTTTCGCGGCCCGCTCATAC
>CAYOKC010000091.1:0-10943 GCA_964404415.1 uncultured Leptolinea sp.
AAGAGTCCCGCTTAGGCAGGTTGTTTATCACCGGAAAAATTAGCGAGGAGTCATACAACCAATTGAGACTAGAGTGGCAGGAAAATATTCGGGTCGTTGAAGCCAAATTGGCGGCTGTCGAGCGAAATGTTGGCGCTGTGATGGTCGACCTAGACGTCGCCATTTTGTTGCTTTCTAAATGTAGTGTTCTATTCAACCGCCTGGACGAGAAGGGAAAGGGAAGATTATTGAAGATACTGGCAAAAAGAATTATCATTGATCCTGATGGTTTGATTATCAACCAGGAGTTAAATTCACCGTTTACCTATCTCCGTTCCCTTGCAGAAGGCCTAGAGGTGCCTTCGGGGAGCATGTTTTGTGGTTCGGAGCAGGTCCGGTTGGGGGCACTAAAAGATCCGTCAATAAGGCGGATTTTTTGCATAGTAAGCCCTTTTTCACACCATCGAGGTGCAGGCGTCCAAAACTGGTGTTCAAGTCCCCTTATGGACACTAAAAGATCCGTCAAACAGGCGGATTTTTTGCTTAATAAGCCCTCTTTCACACCTTCGAGGTGCAGGCGTCCAATAAAAAATGCCACATTTACTACTCCTCTAATAGCCGCTCTGCCGTGAAGTGATCCGTGATCAGTATATTGATCCAATGGCCCCGCAACGCGCCCAGGATGGCGGCCGTTTTGCGTTGACCACCGGCGACGCCTATCACCCTGCTGGTTTTACCCAATTGATCCAGCGTCATGGAAATTACGCGTTTTTCCAGGCCGGTTTCCACCAGATTCCCGTCTTTATCAAAGTACCGCAGCAAAATATCACCTACTGCCTTTTTCTCATGCAGCAGGTCCATATCTTCTTTTGAGAATACATTACCGCTTTGCAGCAGCAATGGCGAGGGCTCAATGGCGCCAATCCCCACCAGGGCGGTAGTCACCTGGTCAAAAAGTTTGAGGGATTGTTGTGTAGCCAGGTCAGCCATCAAGATATCACGCGCCTTTTCCGTGGCCAGAACGCCGGAGACAGGCAGGAAAACGGCGTCACCATTAACCAACTGAGCGAGACGCGATGCCAGCCGGGTCGCAACCGATTCGACGGCGGGGTTGCCGACACCGCCGAGGATTTGAATAACCTTGACGCCTTTTTTCTTCTGAAGAGGATGCAGCGAATCCACCATTGCCAGCAGGGTACCGCTCCAGGAGGATACGCCAATAATCTCATTTGGGCGGATGGCGGACTCAAGGTAATAGGCAGCAGCCGCGCCCAGGTCTCGTTGAATGATCCTCTCGTTATCCTCTAGGCTGTCAACGATGATGGCATCGCGTAGACCGAATTTTTTCACCAAAATTTCTTCCTGTTCGGTGTATACCCCGTTCGGCAAATTGATGGAGATGCGGATAATCCCCTCTTCTTTTGAGCGGCTTAACAGCCGGGAAACCGTTGCCTGTGAAAGGTCCAACTGTTCGGCAATATCGGATTGGCGCATGTCCCATTCATAGTACATACGGGCGACACGGGCAATAATTCGGAGTTCATCTACTCGTGACATGATCTTTCTCGAAGAAAAGTTGATACCCTGTTTTCTAAGAGGGCTATTAAAACTAATTGTAATGGATTGTGAATTTTCTTGCTTTAAGGAATAATTATGCATTTTTTGGATTTGCCTTATTCCAGTATGTCATAACGTTTATGTGATATTTGTCCCTTTTTGGAGAAGGGACTTGACTCTGCTCCGAGGTCTCCCTATACTCTGGTTAATCGTTTACGTAATGGTTTACGCAAACGATTAATCCCCCGGCGAATAGGTTACCATGGCAACCATCAAAGAAGTGGCCGCCCTTGCGGGCGTGTCGTCTGCAACTGTTTCTCATGTAATAAACGGGACACGATACGTGTCTGAAGGTGTAAGGGAACAGGTGCTGAATGCTATGAATACATTGGATTATCGCCCGAACGCCCTTGCCGCATCGTTGCGCAGTGGGGTCACGCATACTCTGGGGTTGATCATTCCGGATAGCGCCAACCCGTTCTTTGCTGAACTGGGACATTGCATTGAAAACGCAGCTTTTAAAGCAGGCTATAGTGTCATCCTTTGTAATACTGAAAATGATCTGCACAAAGAATTGCTGTATATGGATGTTCTCACCAAAAAACTGGTCGACGGAATGATTTTTGTGGCCGCTGGTGAAAATGTGGATACCTTCAAAAACCTGGTTGAATTGGATATCCCGGTTGTTGTGCTAGATCGAAATTATGAAGGTATCGACCTGGAGGTAGTGTCAACAGATAACTGTCAGGGTGGTTTGCTGGCAACCAACCATCTGATTTCTTTGGGTCATACGCGTATAGGTTGTGTGTCCGGGCCTTCTAAAATAAATCCCAGCAGCAAACGGTTGGACGGCTATTCGGATGCACTCAAGGCCAATGGGATAGAGACTGATCCTCAGTTGATCGTACAGGGCGATTTTCACCCCGAGTCAGGATACACCGCCGGTCGGAAACTGCTGTCTCTTACCGAACCGCCAACCGCGATCTTTGCGTGTAATGATTTGATGGCAATGGGAGTGATCAAAGCGGCATCATCATTGGGTTTGCGTGTGCCCGAAGATCTGGCAGTGGTTGGATACGATGATATTGAGCTGGCTTCGTATACCAATCCACCTCTTTCAACCATAAGACAACCAAAGGTAGAAATGGGGCTGAAAGCATTACAAATAATTCTTGATCGGATCAACACCAAGGATTCCGTTCATCAAAAGGTCCAATTACCCGTGTCTCTGATTGTTCGAAGTTCTTGTGGAGGAAAGAAGTAGGGGTCGGGAATAAAAAAAGGCGCTTCAATGTCTGGTTTCCTGCGCCGAAAGCCTGAATAATTATTTGCAATTGTATTTAAATGCAAATATTGTTGCAGCCTTCTGATTATGTCTTTATGATGTGTGTATCTTGAATTATATTGCAACAAGGAATAAATATTCATGCTATCTCAACAAGACATTCCACAGGTATCTACAGAAAAACTAAATACTCTTAAACGCAAGTCTATTCTTTACCGAAGAACCATAGTTAAGATGATCTACGCAACGAAAGCCGGTCATACCGGTGGCAGTCTTTCCTGCGTGGATATCTTAAATGTTCTTTACAACTACGTTATGAATATCACGCCTGAAAACTTTGCCAGTATTGCGCGCGATCATTATATTCACAGCAAAGGCCATTCAGTAGAAGCTCTGTACGCGGTGTTGGCAGATAAAAGATTCTTTCCTGTTGAAGATCTTCAGACAGTTGAAAAGTATGGATCTAAATTTACCGGACATCCTACGAGGGATATACCCGGGATTGAGCAAAATACCGGATCGTTAGGACATGGACTTTCATTATCGGTAGGAATGGCACTGGCGGCGAAGAAAGATGGGCGGAGCGATCGCCTCTTCACAATCATGGGGGATGGTGAATTGACAGAGGGATCCATCTGGGAGGCGTCCGCCAGTGCAGCCCATTACCAACTTGATAATCTGGTTGCCATCGTTGACCGTAACACACTGCAGATAAGCGGCCGAACAAAAGATGTATTGGATATGGAGCCTCTGGAAGAGAAATTTAAAGCGTTTGGATACGCGGTTCGAAATGTGGATGGAAATGACATCCCGGCTCTGATATCGCTTTTTGACTCTCTACCATTCGAGCCAGGAAAGCCCAACCTCGTTCTGGCACACACAGTCAAGGGAAAAGGTATCAGTTATATGGAAGATATTGCGTCTTGGCACCACAGGGTACCCACCGATGAAGAATTTAAGACAGCCATGGATGAACTTGATGAGGCTGAGAAAAACTTGGAGAGAGTACATGGTTGACACTAAGCTGCCCATGGGCAAGGCAAATCTGGATGTTTTTGCTGAAACATTAATTGATCTTGCCAAAAATGACACTGATATTCTGATCGCCACAAGTGACTCCCGCGGCTCAGGCCGGGTGACCCCGTTTGCTGAAAAATTTCCCCAGCAAATTGTTGAAATTGGTATAGCTGAACAGAATCTGGTGGGTATTTGCGCCGGATTGGCTTCTGCGGGCAAAAAAGTTTTTGCCATTTCCCCTGCATGTTTTCTCACTTCGAGGGGACTTGAGCAAATTAAAAATGATGTGGCTTATTCAGATCATCCTGTAAAAGTTGTGGGTATCAGCGCGGGTGTTAGTTATGGTTCATTAGGCACCACACATCATTCCCTTCATGATCTTGCCGTATTACAGGCGATTAATAATATCGATATTGTGGCACCGGCAGACAATTTTGAAACTGAACAGGTTGTTCGTGCTTCCATCAATCACCCACGCCCGATGTATATCCGGTTTGGGAAAAAGGCAATGCCTGATCTCTATGACGTCAAACCAAAGTTCGAAATAGGCAAAGCCATCCAGTTGACGGTCCAACGTGAAAATTATGACCTTTCCATTCTGGCGATTGGTGAAGCCGTGGCACCTGCGTATGAGGCATGTTTACTCTTGCAGGAAAAAGGACTAACTTGCTGTGTCTTAAGCCTGCACAGTCTTCGTCCATTTGATGAAGATGCTGTGATCAATGCCGTCAGTAGATCCAGGGCTGTATTAACTGTTGAAGAACACAGTATTTTTGGCGGATTGGGTAGCAGGGTTGCTTCATTGCTTATGCAAAACGGTGTCTTTCGCCCCATGCATATTGTCGGTTTCCCGGATGAACACATGGTTACCGGAAACCAGAATGAGATATTTTCACACTATGGAATTTCTCCACGCGGGTTGGAACAAACAGCAGTCAGTCTTTTGTTAAAAGGTTAAACATGAATCCTGCTCATGGTTTGTTTTTGGCCATAGATCAAAGCACATCCGCTACGAAAGCCATGCTATTCAATATTGATGGCAGTCTGGTGGGCTCAGAGTCCGTGTCACATAAACAGTTATATCCCCGGGCTGGGTGGGTTGAACATGATGCCAGTGAGATTTATCAAAATACACTCAAATCAGTAGCTTCATTGTTGGATCGCCATCCCAAAAAACTGAACGATGTAATGGCAGTCAGCATAACAAATCAGCGGGAAACTTTTGTCATCTTTGATAGGAAAACCGGCGAACCGCTCTATAACGCTATCGTCTGGCAATGCCGGCGGGGTGATAATTTTTGTCAACAATTGATTGCTTCTGGAAGCGAGCCTGTGATCCACGAGCTTACCGGATTAAAAATTGACACCTATTTTCCTGCCAGCAAATTGCGATGGTTGCTTGATAACCGGCCTGATCTTAAAAAACAACTCAAAGATGGATCTGCACTATTTGGAACAATTGATACCTACCTCGTTTATCGATTAACGAACGGGAAGGTTTATGCCACTGATCAAACCAATGCTTCACGGACTCTTTTTTATGACATTGGAAAATTGCAGTGGTCTGATGAGCTTTGCGATGCATTTGGGTTTGATTTTGGAATACTTCCCGAGGTGCGTGAAAGTTCTGCCTGGTTTGGCGATACCCTTTTAGGTGGTTACCTGAAACGCCAAATTCCGATCTATGGGGTTATGGGAGACTCGCAGGCTGCTTTATTCGCACAGAAATGTTTTACTCCAGGTAACGCGAAAGTAACTTTCGGTACAGGATCATCCATCCTTCTGAACATCGGGCATGAAAAACATGTATCAAAAAGCGGTACTCTGACAGCGTTAGGGTGGGTTCTCAATGGCGAACCGACATACGCGTATGAAGGAATTGTGAATTACTCGGGAGCCACTATATCCTGGTTGCGCGATCAAATGCAATTGATTACTGATCCGGCAGAAACAGAGAAATTAGCTGAATCAGTGACCGATACAGACGGTGTGTATTTTGTTCCTGCTTTTGTTGGATTAAATGCGCCATACTGGCGTTCTGATGTGCGCGCGGCGATTCTGGGGATGTCACCTTCAACAACGAGGGCACACATCGTTCGTGCCGCGCTCGAATCAATAGCATTTGTTGTGACAGATACATTAACTGCATTATCTGCGGATTCAAGTTTTTCGCTGACAGAAATTCAGGCTGATGGCGGCGCGGTTAGGAATAAATTCCTGATGCAATTTGTGGCCGATATCAATCAGATTAAAGTGAAAGCAGCCCAGACGCCTGAGCTTTCCGCGTTGGGAGCGGTATTCAGCGGGTTCCTGGGGATCAAGGCTTACTCATGTCTGGAAGATTTACAGGACATTGGATCTGATTTTCATGAGTATCTTCCGTCTATGAAAACTGAAAAAGTATCCGCTGCGTTAAGTGGTTGGCATGCCGCAATATCTCAAGTATTAACCAAATAATAAAGAAGAGAAGGATAGACGTATGAAGAAACTTTTTCCAAAGCTTTTTATCTTGATCGCGGCTGTTATTTTTCTGGTACTTGCCGGGCGATATGGCTTCACTATAGTCAAAATCGAGGATGTTGAGAAAAAAGTACAAAGCGAAAAATTTGATCCTGTAGCCTATGTGGATGGAATTTGGTCAGAAAAACTACTTCCAACGTTCAACGAAAAATCTAATTCACTTTCTGATATTTTGTCAAAATTTGAACCTGGCGCTGACGGCACTATTGAAAAAGACGCACTTACAGTTATTACCAAGGAATTCGGGTTGATAACTGTCGGCGAATCTCATGTGTACATGGTTAAAGGTAGCGGGAAGATTGTTAGTGTAAATACTGATACCAGTATGGGCACCATTGAAGTCGCTCTTGATGGGTATTCTGGTCCGGTAAAAGTGCAGATCTATATAGGAACCCGGATCCCAAGTGATGAAACCTCTGTTCGTGATTCGGTTGGTTTTATTACATTTGGCGATTTCAAGGAGCAGACTGAATTTGGAAAAGTAGCCTCTGAGATCAATAAAAGAGTATTAAGCCAGGTGATTTCTAAAGTTGAGCCATCGTCTCTACTGAATAAGACGATCACTTTCAAGGGAGCATTCAATATCCGTACTTTTAATCAAATCAAAATCGACCTCAAACAAATTCGAATTGTCCCTGTTGAACTTACTCCGGGAGCCTGACAATGGCTGAAGAAGAAGTAATGTCTACTATTCAATTATCTACATCACTGGATGATGTGATACTGACTGCTGAGAAGGTATCAAAGATATTCCCCGGCACTGTGGCACTCGATGATGTGGATTTCTCTGTGTACAAAGGCAAGGTAAACGTTCTTATCGGTGAGAACGGCGCAGGAAAATCAACGCTGATGAAAATTTTGGCCGGTGTTGAAAAGCCTACAAACGGAAAAATCGTACTTGAAGGCAAAGAAATCACACTGCATTCTCCGCTTGATGCGACAAAACTGGGCATTGGAATTATTTACCAGGAACTAAATCTATGCCCGAACCTGAGTGTGGTAGACAATGTATACCTCGCGCGGGAGCTAAAATCTAACGGCATCATCGATAAGAAGACTGAGTATAAGAAAGTCCTTGAACTTATCAAACATCTGGAACAAAAAATTGATCCTGATGGTCTTGTTTCAGATTTGCGTATCGGTCAACAGCAAATCGTGGAAATCGCCAAAGCATTGGCGCAAGACGTTCGTATTCTGATCATGGACGAACCGACATCCGCATTAAGCGCGGCTGAAGTGGAAGTTCTCTTCAGAATTATTCGCGAGCTGAAATCGCGGGATGTCTCCATTATTTATATCTCTCACAAATTGGAAGAATTGCTACAGATCGGTGATTACGTCACTGTGCTTCGTGATGGTAAGAAGGTCGCCGAAGAAAAAGCCGCCAATATCAATGTCTCCTGGATCATTGAAAAAATGGTTGGCCGGAATCCAACGGCATTGTTTACCCGCAAGGAGAGAGAGCATGGGGATGTTATGCTCCGGGTTGAAGACCTTACTCTCCCAAGACAGGGTGGCGGTTTTATCCTGGACCACATTAATTTCGAACTTCATCAAGGCGAGATCCTTGGAATTTACGGCCTCATGGGCGCAGGGCGGTCCGATCTGCTGGATTGCCTGGCGGGGGCAAAAGAATACACATCCGGAAAGATCTTTTTAAATGGAGAACCTGTCAATTCAAAAACTGTAGCGGAAAGAATTGACGCTGGTTTTGTTTTAGTGCCCGAAGACAGGCAGCGCTTTGGATTGGTAGGTCCTCTTTCAGTAAAAGACAATATGTTGCTTTCCAGTCTTAAGAATTACCTGAGCGGAATTTTCCTTTCATCCAAAGACGAAAAAAAAGCCTCAGAGAAACAGGTGAAAGAACTGCGTATTCGTGTGGCCAGTATTCAGCAGCCGATCACATCGCTGAGTGGTGGAAACCAGCAAAAAGTGGTTGTAGCCAAGGGATTATTGACAAAACCTAAGGTCCTGCTGTTAGACGAACCAACGCGTGGAATTGATGTGGGTGCGAAATATGAAATTTTCGACATCATGAACCAATTGGTCGCGAAAAAATTCGGAGTAATTTTCGTCTCATCCGAACTTAAAGAGATTTTGGCCATGTCTGATCGGATCCTGGTTATGTCCAAAGGTGCTATCACTGGTGAGTTTTCTCACGACGAAGCTACTCATGAGAAATTGGTCACAGCATCGGCTATTGGGCACGGTCCGGTAGCAAATGGAAACGGAAATGGAAATGGAAAGGGAAAATAGCATGCAATCTAACTTACTGAAACGAATTAGCGGTCTCTCAAAAACCGATATTCAACAAATCTTATTGAAAGGCCGTGCGTTTATTGCCCTCATACTTGTGGTGGTGGTCTTCACTTCTCTTTCACCACAATTCATGAGCACAGATAATCTTGTGATCATGTCAAAGCATGTGGCGATCAACGCTTTGCTTGCTATTGGAATGACCTTCATCATCCTCACAGGTGGTATCGATCTCTCCGTGGGTTCAATTGTCGGTATGACGGCCATGATCGCGGGCGGTTTGATCAATGAAGGCATCAATATTCCCCAGCTAGGGATCATCATTTATCCGCATACCTGGATGATCATTGTAATTTCCCTTTTAGTTGGAACATTGACGGGTGCTTTGACCGGCCTGATCATCACCCGGTTCAATGTAGCCCCTTTTATTGCCACACTGGGGACCATGTATGTGGCCCGCGGTATCGCAGGGCTTCGCAATAATGGTTATACCTTCCCCAATCTAATTGGCCGTCCTGAATTTGGCAATACCGGATTCGAACAGCTGGGTTCGGGTAATTTCCTGGGAATTAATTATTCCATTTGGTTAATGATCGTTTTCGCGGTAGTGGCGTTTGTGGTTACGAAAAAGATCCCATTTGGCCGTCATGTTTATTCGATCGGCGGCAATGAACGCGCGGCAGAATTATCTGGTGTACGGATCAACCGGACAAAGATTATTGTCTACAGCATCAGTGGTTTCTTCTCCGCCATGGTAGGTCTGATCATCGCTTCGCAGCTTGTTGCCGCTCACCCGGCTACGGGCGATACCTTCGAAATGAACGCGATTGCCGCGGTGGTTTTGGGTGGTACATCTCTGGCTGGTGGCCGTGGCAGTATCGGCGGTTCGTTGATCGGCGCGTTTGTTATTGGTGTACTGAATGACGGGCTGGTAATGATGGGTGTTTCCTCCTTCTGGCAGAAGGTGATCAAAGGAGCTGTAATCGTGCTGGCAGTAATTATTGACCAAATGCAGGCACGGATGCAAGAGCGCATCGCGCTTCAGAAACAGCAGGAATTGAAATAACGAATCAGGAAAAGGAGAAATTCGGAAAGGAGAAGTTATCGATAAAACAGGTGATTTCGTTTCTGGACATTAGTAAAAAAAAGCACTCTCAAAAATCTGAGGAGAAAACTATGAAAAACAAAAGATTAGTTGCTTTTCTGGGCCTGGTTGCGATCTTTAGCATGTTGCTTGCAAGCTGCGGCCCCGCTGCCACCCCCACCGCTGCCGCACCCAAAGAAGAAGCCCCCGCTGCTGCTGAACCGGCCGCCGCGGCTCCCGCTGCTGCCGATGGCGCCAAGAAATTGATCTGTGTTATCGTGCCTCCGGTCGAGAATCCGTTCTTCGGCACCCAGCAGGAAATTGCTGCCAAGAAAGCGGAAGAACTTGGATACGAAGCCTTGAAACTGGTCCATGATGATGACGCCAACAAGCAGATGGAACTGATCGAGACCTGTATCGGCAAGAAAGCTGCGGCGATCATTCTTGACAACGCTGGTGCCGATGCGACTGTGGCGGCTGTGCAGAAAGCCAAAGACGCCGGGATCCCGTCCTTCCTGATCGATCGCGAAATCACCAAAGAAGGTGTAGCAGTTTCCCAGATCGTATCCAACAACTATCAGGGTGCCACCCTGCTGGCGGAAGAATTTGCCAAGCTGTTGGGCGAAAAAGGCAATTACATTGAACTGACCGGTAAAGACACCGACACCAACGCGCATGTTCGGTCAGACGGATACCACGAAGTTCTGGACGCGCTGCCGAATATGAAAATGGTAGCCCAGCAGACGGCCAACTGGAGCCAGACGGAAGCCTACAATGTGATGGAAAGCCTGCTCCAGGCCAATCCCGATGTGCAGGGTGTCATCTGCGGTAACGACACCATGGCGTTGGGCGCCCAGGCTGCCCTGTTGGCTGCCGGCAAGAAAGATGTTGTCGTGGTTGGTTTCGACGGCTCCGATGATGTCAACAAATCCATTCTGGCTGGCGAGATCAAAGCCGGTGCGTTGCAGCCCGTGGCTGAACTGGCCACCCAGGCTGTTATCCAGGCCGATGCCTTCATCAAAACCGGCAAGACCGGCAAACCCGAGAAACAGTCCATCGATATGGTTCTGATCACCGGAGAAAATGCCTGCCATTACACCGGCTTCGCTCCCAATGGCAAAACCGAAAAATGCGAAGTCAAAGCTGCTGCTGCGGCTCCCGCTGCTGCTGATGGCGCCAAGAAACTGATGTGTGTTATCGTGCCTCCGGTCGAGAATCCGTTCTTCGGCACCCAGCAGGAAATTG
>CAYOKC010000091.1:11043-12185 GCA_964404415.1 uncultured Leptolinea sp.
TGGCTGAACTGGCCACCCAGGCTGTTATCCAGGCCGATGCCTTCATCAAAACCGGTGAGACCGGCAAACCCGAGAAACAGTCCATCGATATGGTTCTGATCACCCCGGAAAATGCCTGCCATTACACCGGCTTCGCCCCCAATGGCAAAACCGATCCCTGTAAATAATACGCTTGATTTACTCTGAGAATCCCATTTCTCTTTAGGTAGTAGGGGTGGCGTGTTGGATTTCCAACACGCCACCTCGGGGCACCTTCGTCATGGTTTCAGGTTCGCGGCCGGCACCATGATTGTGGAGGTGCGATAGCTATTATATTTCCTAACTCTGTTTTTACAGGATGATTAAAGATGAAGATCGCCGTAGTCGGTAGCTTGAATATGGACCTGGTTGTAAAAATGCCGCGGATTCCATCCCCGGGTGAAACACTCCTGGGTGGTGAATTCAAAACACATCCAGGTGGAAAAGGAGCCAACCAGGCTGTAGCTGCCGCGCGAATGGGCGGTGATGTGTTTATGATCGGCTGCACTGGTGATGATGCTTTCGGGAGAGAGTTGCGGTCTACACTTGAAAAAGATGGAATAAACACGTCCTGTGTATTCCTGGATCCTGAAGCCGCCACTGGTGTGGCGTTGATCCAGGTGGATGATCAGGGACGCAACAGTATCGCTGTGGCACCGGGCGCCAATTATCGGTTGACGGTGCCCAATGTGGAGAAAGCGCTCGCGGAAATCGGTCCGTTTGATATTCTGGTTGTTCAATTTGAGATACCGATGGAAACGGTGTACTCTGCCATAAAGGTGGGATCCAGGATGGGAGCGAAGGTGATTGTTAATCCGGCTCCCGCGCAGGTACTGCCTCCTGATATTCTGGCACTTGTGGACTATCTAATCCCCAACGAATTTGAACTGGCTATTCTATTAGATAGATCCGGTATGACTGAAAAGGAAATTCACGACAACATCGGTCAAATTCGGGCTTTTGGCTGTAAAAATTGTATTGTTACCCTGGGCAAAAACGGCTCTTTGGTCGTTGATAATGACGGAAATGAATTGCATATTCCAGCCTATTCCGTACAGGCTGTTGACTCAACAGCCGCCGGCGATTGTTTTGTCGGCGCGCTGGCTGTTCGATTAAGTGAAGGG
>CAYOKC010000091.1:12195-14734 GCA_964404415.1 uncultured Leptolinea sp.
ATTGGCAGAGTCAATACAATTCGCCAGTGCTGCAGCATCCATTTCTGTTACGCGCGAAGGTGCTCAACCTTCCATACCAAAGCGTGACGAAGTTCAGAGTTTTATATCCGAAAGGAGTAAATAACCATGAAGAAGACCGGAATAATTAACGCCCCCATTTCTACTGTAATCGCTCATTTGGAGCATTCCGATATGCTCACCGTTGGGGATGCCGGGCTGCCCGTTCCACCTACAACCCAGCGCATTGATCTGGCCCTCAAACCCGGTGTGCCGGGATTCTTGGAGACATTGGAAGTAGTTCTCTCTGAGATGTTTGTTGAAAAAGCCTATGTTTCAGAAGATATTCTGCAAAAAAGTCCGCATATTTATGAGGGTATCCGCAAATTACTGGGGGATGTACCTGTGGAAACCATGCCGCATCTTGAGTTCAAGAAATTGACTGGTTCAACTAAAGCCATTATTCGAACCGCGGAATTTACTCCCTTTGCCAATGTCATTCTTGTGGCAGGTGCATGGGGATTTAAGTTGTAAAACCCTGCTGAAATTTTTGATTATTTGAAGGAGAATGAATGAAAACTACCCTGGGTGTGATCTTTAGCAGCAGAGACTTTTTCCCCGGACACCTGGTTACACAGGCCCGTAAAGAAGTTATCGAAGTTCTGGATTCATTAGGTATTGGAAGTATTATGCTGGGCGAAGATATTGGTATTCACGGTGCCGTGCAAACGTACCAGCATTCCCGAATTTGCGCCGACCTGTTCAAGAAAAACGCTGACATTATTGATGGCATCCTGGTGATCCTTCCTAATTTCGGTGATGAAAAAGCAGTAGTTGATACCATCAAGTTTTCCGGTCTTCAGGTCCCTGTTCTTGTACAGGCATATCCGGACAGTTTTGACGCGTTCGATGTGGCCAACCGCCGTGACGCGTTTTGCGGCAAAATCTCCGTTTGCAGTAATTTGCGCCAATACGGGTACGCCTTCTCGGTGACGGAACTGCACACCGAATCCCCCAAATCAGACGAATTTAAGAATGACCTGATCAAATTCACCGGTGTATGCCGTGTTGTCCGCGGATTGCGGTCAGCACGCCTTGGAGCCGTCGGCGCCAGGCCGAATGCCTTCAATACTGTGCGTTATAGCGAAAAATTGCTGCAGGAAGCCGGGATCACTGTACTCACGGCCGACCTATCAGAAATCCTTGGCGCAGCGTCAAAACTGAAGGACGCTGACAGGGAAGTCAAGGATGAACTGGATAAGATCAGGAATTACCTCCCAACCAATGGCGTACCGAATGAATCGATCATGCGCATGGCGAAATTCAGCGCCGCACTGTCAAAATGGATGACCGATCTTGATATCCAGGCTACAGCCCTTCAATGCTGGAATTCTTTGCAGGCGAATTATGGCATCAACGTGTGCACGTTGATGAGTATGATGAGCGAATCTTTGATGCCCAGTGCCTGCGAGGTGGATATCACCGGTGTGGCTTCTATGTATGCGCTGCAACTGGCCTCCGGAACACCCGGCGCTCTGGTTGATTGGAATAATAATTACGGAAACGATCCTGATAAATGTGTTCTTTTCCATTGCGGCAACTGGGCGAAAAGCTTCACCCCTGGCGCGCGCATGGAGTACGCGAATATCCTGGCGACCACCCTCGGGCAGGATAACACCTACGGCGCGATCAACGGCCGCGCCCCCGCTGGCCCGATGAGTTATGCCCGCATCTCAACCGATGATCAGTTCGGAATGATCCGCGCGTATGTAGGGGAAGGTGAATTTACTGACGACTCATTGGATACTTTTGGCAGCCGGGCTGTGGTCAAGATCCCATCCCTGCAAAAATTGATGAAATACGTCGTGAAGAATGGCTTTGAGCACCACGTCGCGATGACGTCCGGAAATGTAGCAGATATTCTGGATGAAGCGTTTTCCGAGTATATGGGGTGGGAGAGTTATTTCCACGCATAACATTCCCCATTATCAATCCCGGTTAACCTTGTAGGTTTATTGACAAAAAAGTTTAAATTTGTTCAGCAAAGGTCCGTCGACATGCCGGATCTTTGCTTTTTTTACCTCCTCATAACACTTGAATGCTGAAGGTCTTCATCTCGAGATTTCAGTCCATTTCTTTGACTTGTTTTTTCCCGCATCCCGGGCAGGCGGGACGTTTGGCAATCAGGACTTTGTTGAATGATGCTTCTAACGCGTCGAATACCAGCAACTGTCCTGAAAGGGAAATTCCAATCCCAAGAAGCAGTTTCAAAGCTTCCGCTGCCATCACACTCCCGATGCCTCCCGGCACCATGCCGAGAATTCCGGGATTGAACCCGTCAATAGCTTCTTTGCCCGAAAACTCTTTTTGGGAACAGGCACCGTTAACATGGACCTGTTCGCGCATCGAAAACACTGACTGAAGTCGAGCTTGAGTTTATGCAGATATTGTGGAGAGTCGGGGAATCGACCCCCGATGGCATACAGGATCAGCTCCTGACAGAGGGTCGCGATCTGACTGGCGGCTCGATCAGAAAAATACT
>CAYOKC010000092.1:0-7896 GCA_964404415.1 uncultured Leptolinea sp.
TTTTGATCATTGCTGATTTGACTTCCGAGATGGAAGTGGATGGTCACCGCTCGGACCTGGTGATCCTCAAAGCCGCCCGCGCGCAGGCTGCCATTGAAGGCCGCACAGCCGTCACCGACCATGATATAGCCATGGCCGCCGAGCTGGCTTTGCCGCACCGCCTGAAACGCGGTCCTTTCATGCAGACGGAAATCACCATGGAAGACCTGCAGGAACGGATCGAGTCACTGCAGGGAGCGTCCAACAAAGGAAACCCCGAAGCTGAACTGGAACCGGACGAAGATGCCGCGAGCGACGTAAAAAAAAAGTAAGCGAGAATGCCACAGTCGAAGAACGGCAGGACCTGAGACCGCCTGAAGAAGGCGCTCTCCCTGTCTTTCAGGATGCCACTGCCCACTGGTGGGATGGCGGCGAAAAGACCAAGATCGGTGAAGCGTTCAACCCGCGCAAGCTCGATACCCCGCTGGATCAGATGATCCGCAAGCAGGGTGGGCGCCGTTCGCGTACGAAGACCAACCAGGCGCGCGGACGTTATGTTCAGGCCCGCCCCACACCGGGTAAAACCTTCGATCTGGCATTTGACGCCACCATCCGCGCGGCAGCGCCGTTTCAGCGTTCGCGCGAAGAACAACGCAAGCGGGTAGCCTTCGCTGTGCGCCCCGGTGACTATATGCGCAAGGTGCGTGTTCGCCGTGCCGCCAACCTGGTGCTGTTCCTGGTGGACGCGTCGTGGTCAATGGCTGTTGCGGAGCGTATGGCTGCCACCAAAGGCGCCATCCTTTCCCTGTTGACCGATGCCTACCAGCGGCGCGACCGTGTGGGGCTGATCGTATTCCAAAAGGACCGCGCCACATTGATCCTTTCGCCGACCAACTCCGTGCAGCTCGCCCAGCGCGCGTTGGCTGAAATACCGGTGGGCGGTAAAACACCTCTGCCTGCAGGCTTGCAGATGACCCTGGAAGTGCTTCACCGCGAATCCACCCTGCATCCCGAGATCCAACCCCTGTTGATCGTACTGACGGACGGCGCGGGCAACGTCTCTATGGGGCACATGGCTCCGCTGGATGAGTCCAACATGCTGGCGGATATGCTGGCGGAAGAAAAAGTGCACAGTGTGGTGATCAATATGGAACACGCCGCGTTTGACCAGGGGCTGGCGAAGGTTCTGGCCGATCATCTGCACGCTCCCTGCTATACCATCACCGACCTTAAAGCGGAAAGCCTGTATCAAACGGTGCGCAATGAAATGGCGCAGATCGGCACGGTCTCAATGGGCGGCATCGGGGCAAAGGCTTGAACCGGTTGGATCTTATTTGAAATGAAAAGGCTGCGTATGACCATTCCGGCAGACGCAGCCTTATTTTTCCCGGCCGGGAGCCCGCCGGGAAGGATAGGTAATGGAGCAGGGCCGTCTTATGACGTAAAGGTACGCCCCTGGATGTAGTCTTCCAACTGGTTGATGGTGAGTTCCTTGTTTGAGATCAGGTCGCGCACTACATCGCCAATCGAGATGACAGCCACCAGTTTGTCGTTTTCCAGCACCGGCAGGTGGCGGATGCGTTTATCGGTCATCAATTGCATGCACTGGTCAATAGTGGCATCGGGTGTGACGGATGAAATTTCGGTTGTCATATAGCGTTCAACGGTGGAATGCAGCAGGCACTGGCCGGTCTTCGCGATCGAGCGGACAAAGTCACGCTCGGAGACGATGCCCACCATCTTGCCGTCTTTCGTGACCATCAGAGCGCCCACATCCTTTTTCGCCAGCACATTAAGGGCGTCGATCATTGTCGAATCGGGTGAGACAGACCAGACTTCGGTGCCTTTTGTTTTGATAAGATCTCTGACTGTAACCATGTGTAACTCCTTGTGGATGGGATGGTCTGATCAGTTCTGCGATGAACAAAACTGTTGTCAACAGATCAGAAACGATAAAGGGAATAAAGGTTAGTCTACAACTCTGGTTCGGAAAAATCAACCAGTAAAATGAAGGTGTATAAGTATTTTAGTATCCAATGGCAAATATGGGAAATTAATAACGGGGAATGATGTACTTCTTCTGAACACTTAAATTTCAACAAAGGAAATTCTTCAAAATAGCAATTAGGACCTAATCCTTACAGGAATGTAAATAAACTATATTTGATCAGATTTTGATGGTTTGCGGGTTCGGCTCCTGGCTTTAGTAGTCCCTTTACGCAAGATTTCCAGGCTGTTATTCGCATCTGGTGAAATAATGGCCGTAATATGCATATGTGCTTCCAGCCGGGTGTTGGCTTTGGGAACCCATTCGCGTTTCCCATCTGAACAACGAACCAGGATACATCCCGCCGGAAGTCCTAAAGAACTTACCTGTTTTCCTGCAAAATATGATCCCGCTTGAATTGTGAGGTCTACAACAGCCGGGTTTTTTAGTACTGATAGTATTCCACCTGACTTGAGATCCCGTTCGAGTAACAATTCATAGATCGGTAGATCTTTCAAGGATTCAGCAATAATGTATGCGCAAAAACAACTAACCAGTAACGGGAGCATTTGAGAATAGTTACCGGTCATTTCGACGATTAGCATAATGCCAGTCAAGGGTGCGCGGACAATAGCCGTAAAATAGGCGGCCATCCCGACTACAGCAAAAACTGCAGGGATGGGGACTAGATCTGGTGCTACAAAATGGGCAATTTGACCGATCCCCAGACCAATTAATGCGCCAAGCACCAATAAAGGTGCGAATATTCCACCAGGCGCGCCTGTTCCATAACTGCTCGTTGTCAAAATGAACCGTACGATAAAAAAGAGTGGGATTGCCGCGAGAACCAATTCCCCTTTTAGAGCAGTCTCTGCCAGAAAATGGCCGCTGCCTATTAATAAAGGTGAGAACCAACCGACCAATCCCACCAGCCCTCCGGTAATGGCCGCAGCGAGGATTGATAATCGGGGAGGGATTTTGGCATATAGTTTTATGGCAATTACCAATCCTTTATTAAACAGCACCCCAAGGGCTCCTGAGATTACCCCCAGTAGAGCAAAAAATGGAAGCGATCCAAGTGGTGGTAATGGATAATTCGGGACAGTAAATACAGGAAATTGACCGGATCCAATTCTCGCGATAATATCTGCAATAACGGCTGCCACAAAAGCCGCCCCAAAAACGATAGGTTGAAAATCACGGCGGACTTCTTCGAGAACAAATATCAACCCGGATAAGGGAGCGTTGAATGCGGCGGCCAGACCTGCTCCTGCTCCCGCAGAGATCAGAGTAAGGCGTTCACGTTCCGAAACTTTTAATAAACGTGATATCGCGTCCCCAACCGCTCCACCCATTTGAACGGTAGGTCCTTCCCGTCCTAAAGCTAAACCACTTCCAATAGCCGCGATACCACCGAAAAATTTTACCGGCAGCACCCGTTTCCAATCGAGAATTCGATAACGCCCCAAAACAGCTTCCAGATGAGGAATACCACTCCCACTGGCTTCTGGCGCAAATCGCCGGGTCATAGCTACGGATAATCCTGCACCCAACATAGTAAATAATGCCGGGATAATCCAACCACCGAATGGTATCGAGTGTGCCTGGATGATCATTCCATTTCGGAGGTTATCCATTCCAGCCAGGGCAATCCGGAAAAGGAGGGCAATAAAACCGGCAGTCATTCCAACCAGTGCGGCGCGTGGAAATATCCACCGGCGTTGTTGGCTTACATCCAGGTATTCTTGAATTTCAGATTGGACTGCTGTTTGGGTTTCTTGAGAAGAAAGTCTTTGTTTTCTTGACTGATTTCCAAAATTAATATGCATAATGATAAATTTCCAAATTATTAAAACGCTCACAAACTGATGTCATTTGGTCTGTAAGGTAGAGAGATTTTTTATTCTACTCCTATTATTAATGATGCCTGTTTTTCCATCAGACAGGCCGAATTTTTGAAAATTCATTATATGGTTTCCACGGTTGAACTGCCGGAATGTGGAAACGGAATAGGTATTGTTACTTATGTGCGTTGAAACGCAAAGGTGACCTTTCTCCCAATTTTCCGATGTTGTCTGGAAAACCTTGATCAGGCATAAACAAAAACCATTCGAATGATTCTCCCCAGGGTATTGAGGATATCAGGTAGATTTGGAAAGTCTATTCAAGGCATTGATGGTCTTCATCAGGCTGGCTTTCTGGGCAGGATCGCGGGTGACCATGACCGCCTGGTGCAGATCTGACAGGGCAAGCTCGTGTTGGGCGAGGGTGATGTAGGCGGATGCCCGTTGGGACAGCGCTTTCGCGTCCATGGGATCAAGCTGAATGGCCATACTCTCATCGGAAATGGACCGGGTGAGGTCCGGGACGGGTTTTTCGGCATGGGCGATGCCCCGGTTGAGGTACGCCTGCTGGTTTCGGGGGTCAATGGCCAGTGCCCGGTCGCAATCCAGAATGGCTTCGTCATAGCGTTTCATGCTGACCAGTAGTTGACTGCGCTGCACGAAGCTGTCGGCGTTCTTGGGTTGAAGCTGAATGACGCGGGTCAGATCGAGCAGGGCGAGGTCATTCTCACCGGAGGATGAATGGATACCGGCTCTCAGCTTCAGCGGGAATATCCATGTGTTGTCCAGTTCGATTGTCCGGTCAAGGTCCTGCAGGGCTTTCTGCTGATCGGTGAACAGGTACAGTGAGCTGCGCTTGAAATAGGCAACCGCCAGTGACGGGTCACATTGAATGGACTGGGTGCAATCGGAGATGGCTTTGGCCTGATCTTTCAGCTTTTCAAACGCCAACGCGCGGAAGTAATACGCGCCGGCCGCGGCGGGATTTCCGCGCAGGTAGGCCGTCATATCGTTGACGGCTTTCTTGTACAGTTCAATGTCATTATCCGGATTGTTGAAAATGAAAACCGGAGTGGTGGAATACTTCATCCCGTTGACCAGGTCTGTCAGCGCGCTCTTAAAATCACGCAATTCATAATAAAAGTAACTGCGAATGAAGAGGTTGGCTGAATCGCGCGGGGTGATCTCAAGCGCGCGGTTAAGGTCGTTGATGGCGATCTTGTACTGCCCGCTCTTCGCGTAGATCTCTCCGCGGCGGCGGTAGGCGGCCATGGAATTGGGGTTCAACTGGATGGCACGGTCACAATCAGCCAGGGCGCGGTCCGTTTCGCCCATGCGCATCAGCGACGAGCCGCGGTTGAAGTATGCCGCTTCCGAATCCGGATTGAGTCGGAGGATCTGTGTGAAGTCACCCACGGCGTTCTTGTATTCACCGATCGCGTCGTAGGCAAGACCCCGTTTCATCAGGTATTCCTGGTTTTCAGGGCTTAATTGGATGGCGGCTGAAAGATCGGCGATGGCTTTGCGGTATTCACGCAACTCACTGTACACAACTCCCCGGCTGTAGAATGCCAGCCGATTTTGCGGCGCCAGTTGGATGACGGCGCTGAAGTCTTCGGCAGCTTCGGCCAGTTTGCCGGTTTCTTTCAAGATCAGGCCGCGCTTCAGCCGTATGTTGACGTCATTCGGGTCAAGCTGCAGCACGCGGGTGAAATCAGCCAGGGCCTGCCTGGCTTCCCCTTTGCGGATGAACGCCGCGCCCCGGTTGGCATAATTGGATATTTCACGCGGATTCAGGTGAATGGCTTCACTGAAATCGGTGATGCTTTTCTCCAGTTCAGCCGTATCCAGGTACGTCATGCCGCGGTAGGCATATGGCTGCCAGGCGGTTGGATTGATTCGTATCGCTTCCGTGAAGCTGAGGACGGCTTTCTGCACATCGCCTTTTTTTGAGAAGGCGCTCCCCAGGTTGACATACGCCGGCAGATTTTTGGAATTGAGCCTGATGGCGTTAACGCAATCGGATATTACCTGGTTGTATTCCGCTTTTTTGTAGAACACAGCCGCGCGGTTTGAATACGCCGCGGAATCCGTGGGGTTCAACTGGATTAGCATGGTGAAATCATCCGCGGCCCGGTCGAGTTCTTTGATCTCAGAGAAAGCCAGTCCGCGGTTGTACAGCGCGTCCTGGTTTTGCGGGTCGAGGGAAAGCGCGCGGGAGTAATCTGCAATGGCGTTCCGGTAGTCACGGCGCGCGGTAAACGCGGCAGCACGCCGGATATACAAAGAAACATCCTGTGGATTTTTTGATAAAGCCCGGGTGATGTTTTGAATGTCTTTTTCGATCGCGGCCAGCCTGCCGCCGGCAGAGGTCGGCGGATTGTCACCGGTGATGGCGTTGACTATGGAGCGTAGAAAGCCCGTTTTGCCGGAACCGGGTGGCGTTGAAGATGGCGGATTATTCATGAGAAATCCCGCTGACGCAGTCGAGGAATGGCATCATCTCAGGGAACACTCCCTGAATGTGTATAGGTATTATACCGAAAGAGCGGGGTGCGGGAAAACCGGTGGTCTGTGGTTCTGCAGTTGAAGGAATAAAGATGGCATTACGAAATGACCGGCTTATGCTTCAGTTTTGACCGGCCTCTTTCGGGTAATCTTCTTCTCTGCCAGCGCTTCTTTCAGAGCCTTCAACGCGTTTGGGCCAATGCCATGCAGGCGGGCCAGATCCGCCTCCTGCCATTGTGACAGATCCTCGAGGCAAGTGATGCCGGCAGCTTCAAGCGCGCGTTTGGCCGGCGCGGCAAGATGCGGCAACGGGGTGACGGGTTTCACCGCGGCGCTCTCATCATACTGGCCAGAATTTCGGCCAGCCGCTCCATCGATTCGGGCGCGCCGGTTTCCAGATGATCCCCTAGCATGGCGTCACGGTCAGCTACACTCTGGAAAACAGATTGATCTGTGATCCGGGTAACTCCGTTTAGCTCTTCGAACCAAACTGTATCCAATAAAACATGGCCCGGTAAGCCTTCATATTCAAAGGTCTGCACAATACGTTCGGGTTTTATAACATCATGGAAAACACCTTTGAAGACGTTTTCATTCCCCGCTGCATCCCTCTGAACTATTCGCCATAATCCGCCCGGCCAGGGATCAAAGGCATCTACAATGGTGACGTACTCCCTGGGGCTCCACCAACGCTCAATGATGATTGGCTCCATGAAGGCGGTGAACACCATTTCACGTGGCGCGTTAAATACACACGTGGTGATGATTTCCTGAGTGCATGGATCCGCGGTCATTTTGAATTGCGTGTCCATAGTTCATCCCTTTCCGGCTCTTACCGCCTTGAAATGCTCAGGGTCTTTTATATGTTAATAATACATTACCATTCGTAAATACGTGCGAAGACGTCAGTTTGAGATCCAACTGGCTGTTTATACCCTGAAAAAGCGGCGTTCCTTTACCCAGAACCACCGGCATGACCATCAAATTGAATTGATCGATCAGCCCGGCTGTCATGAGGCTGGCTGAGAGGTTGGCGCTGCCAAAGATGATCAGCGGTTTGCCCGGCTGGTTTTTAAGCCGTTGGACTTCGCCGAGCGCGTTGTCGGCCAGACGGGTATTGTTCCATGCCGCTTCGCTGAGCGTGCGGGAGAAAACGATCTTCGGCCAGGTGTTCATCATTTCAGCGGTGACAGGGTCATCGGCTACTGCTTCGGGTGACGGCCAGTATGACGCCATCAACGCATACGTTTTGCGCCCGAACAGGATGGTATCGACGCCCCTGATCTGTTCCCAGGCAAAGACGTTGAATTCTTCATCCACCCGGTGCCAGGATAAATCATTACCCGGACCTTCGAAATAGCCGTCCAGGGTGATGGCGTTGAAAAGGATCACATCTCGCATACCTGCCTCTATATACCTATATGGTAGGCAATCCGGGTATGCCGGGTCAAGGTTTTGTAGCAGGGGGAGAACAGGAAGGCGGAATTGACCCGGCGGGGGTTGGCCGCGGATTTGGTATGAGAGCTACCCGGTATTAAGTTGTTATAGAAGGGGGAATCAGTTGTGGGTGACGAGCCA
>CAYOKC010000092.1:7906-9753 GCA_964404415.1 uncultured Leptolinea sp.
GGGAGGGAACAGGAAGGCGAAATTTCTCCGGCGAACGTTGAACGCGGATTTGGTATAGGAAATACCCGGTATTAAATTGTTTTTAAAGGGGGAAATCAGTTGTGGGTGACGAGCCAGTCCATCGCTTCCTGGCGGGTCTTGAAGGTTTTGATCTCGCGTTTTGTAAGCACGGCTACAGCCTGTAACAGCACGGCACGCAGCCCGTCCGCCCCGACAACCGCGGAGGCTTTTACAAAAGGCGTGTTTTTCGAAGAGAAGTCTTTAATGGCGGCTGAACTGACATTGGTGTATACGGCATCGGTGACGTCAGTGAGCATCAACGCGCTTTTGGGGGCTGATAGGGCTATTTTTTTATGCGCCGCCTGTGTGATCTCGACTACATCTCCAGGATTTGCGCCACTCAGATCGAGCAGAAAAATCGATTTGCCTTTGTGGCTGACCGTTTCCAGATTTCTCATACGTCACCTTCCCTTAAAAAATTATGGATAAGGGTAGGTTATAGAATTTTTTAATGTAAATCCATAAATGCGGCGTAAAAGGGGTTATACAAACTTGATAACCTTCATAAAACCGGATGGAGGTTTGATCATACCGATAGCGCCGGGCGATGAATTGGCTTTCCCTACTTCCATTCAACGTCTGCCGCATCCGCGAAGCGTTTTTTCATCACTTCAATGGACTGAGGATTGTTATCGACGAGGATGAAGGACCTGTCCAGTTCCAGGCAGACGGCGCCGGTGGTGCCGCTGCCGGCGAAGAAATCGAGCACCACGTCACCGGGGTTGGATGACGCGCTGACGATACGCCGCAGGATGCCCAGCGGTTTCTGGGTGGGGTAGCCGGTCTTCTCTTTCCCGTTTGTTGGGACGATGGTGTGCCACCAGGTATCGGTGGGCAGCTTGCCGAGGGCGGCTTTCTCTTCACCCACAAGCCCGGGAGCCATGTACGGAATGCGGTCGATGGCGTCGCGGTTGAAGGTGTAGTGTTCGGGGTCTTTGACGTATACCAGGATGTTATCGTGTTTGGCCGGCCAGCGGTCTTTGGAACGGCCGCCATAGTCGTACGCCCAGATGATCTCGTTCAGGAAGCATTCGCGCCCGAAGATGGCATCCAGCAGGATCTTGCAGTAGTGCACTTCACGGTAGTCAATGTGGAAGTACAGGCTGCCGGCGGGTTTCATAAGGCGGTAGGCTTCGTTCAGACGGGGCTCGAGGAAGGACAGGTAATCGTCAAAGATATCGGCGTAGCCTTTGGAACCGATCTTGACAGTTTCATAGCGCCGCCCGCCGAAACCGGTACGGTCGCCGTTTTCGCTCTGTTCCGAGCGGATTTGGGTGCGCGCCTGGGTTTTGCCGGTGTTAAAGGGCGGATCAATATAGATCAGGTCGACGGATGAAGCGGGCAGGGATTGCAGGACGGGGAGGTTGTCACCAAAGTAGACGCGGTTGGGCATGGGAGAATTTTAACAGGTTACCGGAAAAACGGTTCGAGCTTCACGGGTGCAGATGGGTCAGCCAGTCCAGCAGTGTGGATATGTATTCAGGGGCGGTAAAGTACTCGTGGCCATCTGTAATAATTCGACTATTATTTTTTTAATAGCTCATATGCTGGAAAATCCCTCACATATTTGGCTAAACCATTAGGATCCATGAAGTTTTCTTTATATTTTGACATTGCAATTGCTCTCCAAGCTAGATCACCTGACCCAGGGAATGTGACTCGTAATTCTCTAATAACTCTGAGAGCATTAGTTGCCCACTTTCTAAAATCTGAAATTTCCCAATAAAACACATTCTTTAAATGGGGCAGAGCATCAGGATCAGCGCTCTCTATTGAAGATACTAAAA
>CAYOKC010000092.1:9763-14732 GCA_964404415.1 uncultured Leptolinea sp.
TTCCGCGTTTTTTAATAATGATACATTATCGTTTATCCAATTTGGATGACAGGAAACCTGCCGAGCTTTTGTAGAGCCTAAAGAATTACTTGTTGCTTCAGAATAATCTTCAAAAACAAAACACATCAAATCACCTGCTACCCACCATGGATCAGGTGTACTTTTACCATCACTATTATCTGCATGATAACCTAAGAAAAGGCCTAATCTCTTTTGTGCTTCTTCAAACAAATTACTCTTATTTTCGAGTATGTTTTTTTGAATGAAACTTTCTTCCTGATTATATTTTTGATCATTTGCAGTTCCCATTCTAACGATATTGTTTTCTAAACTTTCAATAACTCCCGTTAATAGATCATCTTTGGCTTCCCCTTCAGATTGGCCATTCGAAAAATTTGAAAGGGACACTAGCCAAGAAATTGCCGGAGCTGCTTTCTTTGCAGTAGCAAAGAATCCTCGTGAAACGTCTTCAAGACCTGTGTTGCCATTTTTAAATTCAATCCATGCAACATAGCCAGCTAAATAATTCCAATAAGCACGGTAACCTCGCAAATCTTGATTAATTAAGGTTGTAATAACCTTTCTACATTGTTCTAGTGCATCTTTATAGTCACCTTGCCATAATGAATATTGAAAAATAAGTTCATATGGAATCGATTTATTAAGATCCTCGCAAGCTAATAATTTTTTCTGCGAGAAATTTTCTCTTAGTTTGATAATTTCCGAATCTGCTTTTTGCCAATCAGAACCTTGTTCCAAAAACAATTTGTAATATTCCATGAAATCATCATGTGTGGCATCTTTCGATTGCTCTAAACCGAATTCAATTTCCGCTTGTAATTCAGGGTGGAGGTAAGATCGTCTTTCTTTCTGCAAAATGTATGAAAAAAGTTCTTCTCCCTTTATTATTACGATAGCATAATCTGTTGCAGAGCGCGTACATCTTCCAAATGCTTGAACAATTCGAGTAATTATCCTATCTTGGAGAAGTGTAACTGCTCCCATTCGTGTTATAAGAAAGTTCTCTTGCAGGTTTATTGCTCTAGGCAATCCTTCAATTATTAAGATTCGGCATTCATCATCCAAAAAATCTATACCATCATACCTGTTTGCAATAATTGCAACTGCCTGACTTGTTGTAATAAAAGGATCTTTTGATTGCTCAATTTGATCCACATGGAAAATCTTGAATTTGAGTTCGTCTTTAATAATTTGTTCTACTATTTCTGCGTCAGATGTTTTGGGTACTAAAATTAGAGCTCTATCTCCTTCTTTTATTAATTCCAGAGTTAATTCTTCGGTTTGTGAGGAATCAAGAGATCTTTCTGGAAAAAAGAATAATCTTCGACCAATTCCTTGTTTATCCCACCCTTTAGGTGCATGCAATCGTTCGATATTTGGGCGACCAATTATCCTTTCTAGGTCTCCACCATCTCCTAAGGTGGCAGACATATAAATTCTTTGTTTTGCATTATTAAATGGTTTGTGAGTTTGAGTAGGTGCGATATAAGGTCTAATTAAAATTTCGGCTGAATTAAAATACATATTACATGCATTTAAATGACTCCGAATAGTATTCCAAGCAAATAAAAGTTTTGTGTTTTTAGTATTTTCATCAAGAAATGACAATAATTCTGGGATAATGTTGATGAATGTTGGTCCAGGAACCATATCAACCCATGATCGGTCAAAAACTAATTCATTATCAAGAATCAAATTTTGGTAATTTGATGGCGATAAATATGGTTTAAGGATAGATACAAGTCCTTCAAAAATGTTTTGATTCTTTGATCTCTCAATTAATACTGACCACATGCTTGATATGTAATTATCTGCAGAATGCACATCATCCAATATTATTATTTGGGCATTCTCGAAAAAAGGATTTATATTAAAAAGACTACTGTAGGTAGTAACAGCTAAAGTTTCAGAATTACTGAACTCCATCTGTTCATTTTTTAAATATTGGGATTTGGAACCAGTGAAGGCATTAACCTTGATTCCATATTTTGAAAGAGCTTGCTCTTTAACTTGATGAACTAATTGTATTGTCGGGCATAAATATAAGACTCTTTCTCCAAATTTCCGCCTACGCCATTCACCTAATAATAAACCCACTAAGGTTTTTCCACTTCCGGTTGGTAATTGTAGTGCGACATCTGAAGTGTCAAGGTGCTTGTTGACATATTCGCGGATGATATCTGCTTGATGAGATAATAATCCTTGGACTTTTCGAGTTCTTATATCCTGAAACATCTCTTCAGGTGTACCACTATAGGGCATTGAGGATGGAGACGTTTTGAATGGCATTTTTCCCCGTAAAAAGTGTTCTAGAACGAATTTGATAATATCTTTTCAACCATAATTGTAATTCTAAATAATAAGTAATAGGTTATGAAGTGAAGAAATACGTAAATTGAAACATGAAAAAGCCCACATTTTTTATAGGTCGTCTGATAAAGGTAAGGGAAAAATTATCTTAAAATATTTATAATTGTCATGCAAAGATCATTCCCCCGCCAGTATTGACGTCCACTCGTCCACCGGGTTCGAATACCAAAACCCTGATTTGTAACTGGCGATCCCCAGATCATACCCATAACTCAACTTGACCTGGATCTGGTAAAACTCTTTCGCGCCATCCATTTCTTCCATCACCAACCCGGCTATGCTTTTGCCCGTCTCCCAGCGTTGACTATCCGGCAGTTGACCAACTGTCCATACCTCCACAACCAGCGCGCGGTAGGGCGGGTCTTTCTCCGGCGTGACGGTCTGGTCGCGCACGTCAGCGGTGAAGAAGCGCGGGTCGGAAACCAGCGCCGAACGGATCTCTTTCAGTGCAGCCGCGGTGGACCCGGGCGAATACGCCGGGTTGGGAACGTAAAGGAAGAAGAAAACGACCGCCACCAGCCCGAACCACAAGCCGGTGATGACCTTATGGACGCGGGGTGTTTTCGGGAAGGCAGCTTTAGGTTCGCCGTCCGGTTTGACCACCCAGGTATGGCAGAGCATGTCATGCAGGCCCTGCATGGCGGCATAGTTGAAGAACATGGTGTAGGCCAGCGCGCCCCCCAGCCCGATGACGGCCAGGCCGGCGAGAAATGTGACCGCCGGAATTTGCAGCGCGGGGATCGCCCACCCGCCCAGGATGACCGGCGCGCCAAGCAGGCTGGCGCGCCGCAGAGAGCGCCAGATGGAAATGGGGCGGTTATCCTCGCCGCGCACGGCGGTCTTCAACAGGCGCTTGCCCACGGTCTGACCGCCGCCGATGGACGAGTTCAGCAAGCCGAAATACAGCAGGATGACCGCCAGCCCGATCAACCGGCCGTACGGACCAAGGCGATACAATGGGGTGGCGAAAGCCGCACCGATAAGTTGACCGGACAGGAAGACCAGCAGAGCGTCAACCAACCAAGCCGCGAGACGCAGCCACAGGCCGGCTACAGGAGGGAAAGCCTGATCGTTCGGTGTTTCTGGACTGTTCGTTTCGGGGGAGTAGTTTGCCATACAGGTCCTGTTGGCTAAATTTTACCCATTCTGACGGTTTAGTGTTGCATGTTGAAGGCGATAACGGTCATCACCGCGAAAATTCCACCCAACACCAGCAGGATGATCAGCATGGCTTTCCTGCCCCTGGCATTCAGTGCGGAGAATGGCGACCCGGCATTTGCCATGTAATCGGATGCCGTCATGGTGACGGGAGCGTCAGACGGGTTTTCCTCCAGCCTGTCCAGTTCGCCCATGGCTTTGTACCCGTTCCACAGCCCGATCAGCATCAAGGCATGGAACAGCGCAGCGTACCAGTCTTGCACATACACGAAGATCAGCGCGTCCATGATGTACAGGATGGCGCCGAACATCAGAACCATCCGGTTGCCTTTTCTGGAGAGCATGCCGAACAAAACAAACATCGCCGCGATCGCCAGGTCTATGCCCAGACCAACGGCGCTGATCACGATGGAACTTGACCCGCCATCCGCGCCCAATCCACGGGCGAAGCCGTCGACGATCTGGGTGATGCCCAGCCCCATCACGAAAGTGACTGATCCGCCCGTGATGTAGATGATTGTATTTATAAGGGATAGGCCGGCGATCCAGAAAAAGTTGTTTGCGCCGCTTTTTATCCGCTTTTCCAGGATCAACTTCTTTTGAGCCGCGCTGATCTGCAGCGGATTTTCCCCGTTTGTTGTGTTTTCCATGTTCAATCTCCCGTCTGTATGGATGGCCGTGTAGAAATAAGTATTTCCCCGGATTTTCCAGAAGTGTACTCCAGAAACCGGGTTACGGGCGGAAAAACAGGCTCCAAAAAATTGGAGAGGAATTACTTCTTCTTGATGAACGTCCCTTCCCGGTATTCGCGGATGGCGGTGCGCAGTTCCTCATCGGTGTTCATCACGATAGGGCCGTGCCAGGCGACAGGTTCGCGCAGCGGCTTTCCGGAGATCAGCAGGAAGCGCGCACCCTCCGCCCCGGCGGTGGCCTGCACTTCGTCACCATCACCGAAGACGACGAGGCTGTGGTTGCCAAGGTACGGATCGCGGTTCAGGTCAAAGTAATTCTCGCCTGCCGCGTCGTAATCGAAGGCGTCCTGTTCACGGCAGAAACGCGCGCTGCCCTCGAAGACATAGGCAAAGCAGGTGTGGCCGCGCGTCACCGGGCTGTTGAAGGTTTCGCCCGCGGGGACGGTCACATCGAGGTATTCGGGTTCGATGACAATATCTTTCACAGAGTCGCTGATCACCTTGATGACCACGCCGTTCTCCAGCGTGATTACCGGGATCTCGACGGCTTTGATATCGCGGTAGCGCGGGTCCATCATCTTCTGGGAGCGGGGCAGGTTGGCCCAGAGCTGGAAGCCGTACATGCGGCCGTCCGGCGGGGCTTTGGGCATCTCCTGATGGATGATGCCGCTGCCGGCGGTCATCCACTGCACGTCGCCGGGGCCGATCGTCCCTTTGTTGCCCATGCT
>CAYOKC010000093.1:0-14687 GCA_964404415.1 uncultured Leptolinea sp.
TTGCTACTTAATTATTGTCTAATTTTTGGGGTGCACTACACATGACCCAACCTACGAAGGCATCATTGGACGTAATCTTTCAACTGCCTGGCGCGGCGAGGGTGGCGCAGCCGGCTGAGGGCTTTCCCCTCGATCTGGCGGATGCGCTCGCGGGTGAGTCCAAACTTCTTGCCCACTTCTTCCAGTGTGTACGTCCGGCCGTTATCCAGGCCGAAACGCAGCCGTAAAATGCGGGCTTCGCGTGGAGGCAATGTGGCGAGGACCTCTTCGATCTTTTCGCGCAGTAAATTGGTATAAGCCGATTGCATGGGTGTGGGGGTGATCTCATCTTCTACAAACATACCCAGCTCGGAATCATCTTCATCATTGATCGGGCTTTCCAGCGAAAGCGGAAGCCACGAAACCTGCAGCATCCAGTCGACTTTGTTGGGGCTTACCCCGATCTCTTCGCCCAATTCCTCATTCGTGGGAACGCGCCCCAGTTTTTGTTCCATCTCGTGGGTCAGCTTATATAGTTGGCGAATGCGGTCAACCATATGCACCGGCACGCGGATGGTGCGCCCCTGATCGGCTATCGACCGGGTGATCGTCTGCCGGATCCACCAGGTGGCATAGGTGGAAAAGCGGAAACCACGCTGGTATTCGTATTTTTCCACTGCTTTCATCAAACCCAGGTTACCTTCCTGGATCAGGTCAAGGAAGGGGACACCCCGGCTCAAATAGCGCTTGGCGATGGAAACGACCAGCCGTGTATTTGCCTTGATGAGGTGCTCCCGCGCCCGCAGGCCATCTTCGGCGGTGCGTTCAAGTTCTTCGCGCTGTTCCGGAGTGCCTTTTTCCGGGAAAGCCTTCAACCGTTTTGCGGCGGCTAATCCGGATTCAATTCGCCGGGCGAGATCCATTTCCTCCTGCACATTCAGCAGGGGAACGCGTGACATTTCTTTTAAATACAGGCCAATGGTGTCTTCGCTGGAAAGCGGAGCCAGGTCGGTATACGGGTCGAAGTCAGAGTCACCCATTTCATCGCTGGGATCCGCGATATCTGAGCTGCCATCGAGAAATTCAATACCCCGGCGGCGCAAGGCCATCATCACAGCCTCCAGCCGTTCCGCGTCCGCGGAGACCTCGGGATAGGCTTCCATCAGGTCTTCAGTTGTAAGGTACCCCTGAACATCGGCTTTTTCCAACAACATGCCGAGGATCTGGGTATTTTTACGCCGTCTTGCCGGATTTGCCATGCCCTTCCCTCCTCGTTATGGCTGCACCATTCTAATGAACCTGGTGTTCGCACGTGTTGTAATTGAGATTTTCACCACACTCCGAACATAGACCTTTGCAATCTTCTTTGCATATCAGCTTGATGGGCACCTCGATCAAAAGGTATTCTCTCAAGACCGTCAACAGGTCGATATTCGCGTCTTCCGGTACAATTAAGCCGGATTCAGTAATAGAGTTATCATGAAAAGCGTACAGCTCACTGAATACCGTATGCAATCTCTGGTCATATACTTCGAGACATCGGACACATTCAACAAACATGCTGGCCGAAAAATCCGCTTCCACGAGAATGCCTTTGGGTGTACGTGTCAGGTTGACTTTTCCCAGCAGGCTTTTGAGGTCGAGATCTTCGCCGATTTTTATCGCCGGGAGATCAAAATTTATCTCCCGGTTAGTACTGATGGGCGCGTTGAGGAGAAAACCTACATTGATTCGAAGGGGATAGCGGTCTTGTGCCAAGATAGTACCAGAGTTAAATTAATAAGATATACGAAATTATAGCACGCCGAAAATTAAAGTCAACGACTTATTCCAACTTATTTCAAAATGGCAGGGATTATGCGATTACTGATTGCAAGCTCAAACAAAGGCAAACTGGCCGAGATCATGGCCCTTCTTCAAGATATTCCACTGGATGCCGTTCTTCCATCAGATATCGGTATACAGATGGATGTTGAAGAAGACGGCAATACCTATGCCGAAAACTCGCTGAAGAAAGCCCTGGCATATTGCCAGGCCAGCGGGCTGGTGACACTGGCTGACGACTCCGGGCTCGAAGTGGACGTGCTGGGCGGTCAACCGGGTCTGCATTCCGCCCGCTTCTCGGGTAAACCCGGCGCCACCGATGCTGACAGGCGGATATTCCTTCTTGAAAAGTTAAAGGGTCACCACCGGCCCTGGCTAGCAGCCTTCCGCAGTACCGTGGTAATTGCCACACCCGACGGGCGCACATTCACCCTGGATGGCGAATGCCGGGGAGAGATCATCCCCGAAGAACGCGGCACGAACGGCTTCGGTTACGACCCGATCTTTCTGGTAGAGGGTTTAAACCGTACAATGGCCGAATTGAGCATGGATGAAAAGAACAGTCTCAGTCACCGCGCGCGGGCGGTACTGGCTGCCCGTCCGGTTTTGATGGATTTAGCCGGGGAGTAGCCGTTATTATCGATAGCAGCACCTCCGGGTTAATAAATCCAGAGGTGCTTTTTGATAGGCTTTACAGCGATTTCCATTTTCCCACCGCTTCAAACGACCTGGTACCCGTTGACAGATTCCGGCCGTCTACAGCCCATTTTGACGGATCGCCATCCGGTTCATGCAGGTGCACGGCCACATCCTCACCCGGGCGGATCTCTTTGTCATAGTTGATCTGCATCCAGTCCAACTGCTGGTTTTTATATGTCTCCACTGGAAATGAATCGCAGATCCATTCCACATACCGGCTGTTATTTACATGCCCCAGCATATCAATGGCGGAATAATTGGCTGTCAATTTCAAGCGCTCTACACCACCGTCTCCCACTGAAAGGCGGTCAAGGGGTTCATCCAACGCGGCTTTTTCCGGTACACAGGGTAGATCAAGACCGGTTGATAGGGGTGGAACCATTCGCCGTTCCGAGGCGTTGATCACCAGCCAGGCGGATGAAGCCGCGGCAAGTTGATCTCCGTTTTCCGCGTGGATCTGGTAATCACGCACAAAGAACAACTTCTGCTGGATGGTTTTGGGCCAGGTGGTGATGGTGATCGTCTCGCCATCCTGTGGGAAGCGAAAAAATTTTATCTTCATACGCGAATGCACCCAGAACAGGCCGCGTGCGACCATTACATCAAACCCACAACCGAGTTTTTCAGCATGGTGGCCGGCTGCTTCGGTCAGGTGTTGAAAAAAGGAGGCCGGTTTCCAGCACCGGTTGATGTCACATTCAAATGATCGCACCGGGATTTTTGTCTGATATATATAGGATTGTTGCGTCATGATGCCAATACCTGAAGAATAAGATGTTGAACATCATAACCCTTAACAATGAAAAGAGGTACAAAAACCGGAAGGCTTTTTGCGCGTCCTTCCGGTTTTACTTTACATCTACATACACAGTTTCTTATACTGGTCCACCATTTCGTCCACCGATAAGGTGCCAGGGCTAAAGCCTTTATCTTTCAAAGACTGCGCCAATTGGGTGATCTGCGGCGGTTCCACAAAAGCTTTCGCAAGGTTATCCGTCTGCGCGTAAACCTCTGAAGGCGGACCGTCCGCGATGATCTGACCGCCGCCCATCATCACCACCCGCTTCGCGTAGCGTGACACAATTGGCATATCATGGGTGACAAAAATAATAATATGCCCGTGGTTTTTATTTAGCTCGGTCAGAAAATCCATGATCTCCAGCGACTGACGCACATCCTGCCCGGTGGTAGGTTCATCAACGATAATCAATTTTGGTTTCAATGCCAGGATCGAAGCAATGGCCACTCGCTGGCGCATGCCCTTGTTCAAGAAAAAGGGATGTTCCTGGAAATACTGCGCGCCCAAACCTACAACACCGGCCGCTTCGATCACCCTTTCCTGGACTTCATCTTCCGAAAGCCCGATGTTGCGCGGACCATAGGCAATCTCATCCTGGCAGTTATTATTGAATAACTGGTGGTCCGGATTCTGGAAAACATATCCCACCCGTTTGACCATCTGTAAAATTGACGACGTTTTGGAATTCAACCCGTCTACGGTGACACTGCCGGTGGTGGGTTTGAACAGTCCATTCAAACATTTAGACAGGGTGGTTTTTCCGGAGCCGTTCTGCCCGATGAAGGCAATGAATTCACCTTCACTGATCGTGAGGTTGATGCCTTTCAGAGCATTGGTGCCATCTTCATATGAATAGGTCAGATCGCGAACTTCGATAAAAGGTTTATATTCGCCCATGATCCGTCTCCTATCCTTTCCCTTTGCAGGGAAGCATTTTTATTGCTTCATCGTTGGTCACCGGAATTGGGCCGTTGTAAAACCCCTTTTTCTTCAACTCATGGAAGAACAGGGGTGTTTCAGGTGGATACACACCGTGACCGAGCAAAAACTCCATATCCTGGAAGAATTCATGGGTTTCCTGATGCCGTACCAGTTCCCCTTGAGACATCAGGATCATTTCATCCGCCAGAGGAATAAGGTTTTCCAGGCTGTGCTCTATGACGATGACGGTCATCTTTTTTTCCTGTTTTAGCTTGCCAAGTACGTCAAACACCCGCTTGCGGCTGTACGGATCCAGCATGGATGTGGGTTCATCCAGGATCATCACACGGGGCGTCATGGCCAGAACAGCGGCCAACGCCACACGCTGTTTCTGTCCCCCGGATATCTCATAGGGTGGTTTGGCCAGGAGCGGGGTCATATCGGTCAGGCTGCAGACCCATTCCAGTCGTTCCTTGATCTCCGGGATAGACATCCCCAGATTTTCCATGCCAAATACCAGCTCGTCTTCCACGGTCATGGCTGTGAATTGCGCTTCGGGATCAGCAAAAACCATTCCGACCACCTGTTGGAGCATTCCTTTTTCAAACTGCTCCACTTCAGTCCCCATCACGTTGACTGAACCCTCTTTGATCCCATGATACTGGCCCGGAATTAATCCATCAATAGCATATGCCAGGGAGGTCTTGCCGGCGCCGTTCTGGCCGATCATACCCACAAACTTGCCTTCATCTATCGTCAGGTTGATTTGCCTGACAGCCGGTTCATCCGCGCTGATATACCGCCAGGAAAAATCTTTGATTTCAATAATGGAACTCATTGCGCCTCCGTCACAGAACCCGGCCCAGCCAGGAAATGAACACTGACGTATCGAGCGTGAAATAGCCATAACCATACCGCAATACCAGAATAGCCAGGAAAAGCACCGAAATGACAGCGGTCAAGGACGTATCCAGGGGTTTGTAAGAATAATGTGTCAGCACATAATCGGGCCGTTTCACTTTAGCCGCCTCGCCGGTAAACGCGTATCCGCGTGCTACCAGCGCGTTGGTAAATTCCTCCGCCCGGCGTAATGAAAGGGCAAATAAAGGGATCATGTACATGATGTATTTTCGGATCTTGTACCACAACGATTTACCCGTGGTATCAAATCCACGAGCCTGCTCCGCCTGCCGGATAATGAAGAAATCTTCCAATACAAGCCCGGCGGAACGCAGCGCCATGGCGAACACATACGTCACCACAAAGGGGATTTTTATAAACCTCATAGCCACAATCACATCCCTTTCACGGGATGTACTGAGGAAAAATACCATGGTGAAGATCATGGGTAAAATTCGGAAATACACTACAAGCCCGTCTCGGATACGTTCCCAGTAGAAATTTATCCCCGCGAACCGAACCAGCAGACGAAACTCCGGATGGTTCCCACCAAGCACGGTATACGATATCAAGATAATGGTTCCCATGGATATGGCTACCGGGACATAGATCTTTAACGTTTTCATATCCACCCGGCAGTACCACATCAATAAAATGATAATCAGCATGATGACCGCGTTCCATTCGGGAGCGTAGATCACAATGGGAAACAGACTTACCACTAACATAAAAAATAATTTGACAAACGGATGAACAACATAAATGGGGGATTGCTCCGGTACATAACCCAGTAAAGTTTTGTTCATGCGGTTTCCTTTAATGATAAAGGCGGGGGTTTTCACCCCCGCTCATTGAATGGTTAGCTATTTAATTGTTAATTATGCCCACCACTTCTTAACAAAAGCAGCCGTCTTGATCACAACCGGCGATAGCGCTTTGAGAAGAATGAAGTTGAACACCAGCCCGGCAACAACATTTCCGCCAAACCAACCCCAGATGAACATGGGGACGGAATCAGTAGTCAAAAGGCCGAAGCCCTGCAAAACCACCAACGGTGACCACAACGCCCCGAAGGCGGACGAGACGATCATAGCGCCCAGGAGGATCAAATAATCGCGGCCGGTCTTCAGGCGGGGATCCGCCTTGAAGAAACGGAAAGCCCAGGCAGGCAGGAAAGCCTGAACAAAGTTGGCCGGAATATAAGCCATGGATACATAGAATGGCGTTCCCGAGATGGCATTTGAGAAGAAGGGGAAAATGGTACCGGCAATGACACCCCACATGCCAAACCATATCGAGCCCACCTGTTGGACAGCAATGCCGGTCCAGAAGAAGTTCACACCAAAGCCGAGCGGGAAGCTGATGCTGCCAAAAGCGCCTACTACAAAACCAATGCCAATTAATAACGCTGTGATCACAATATGGATCACATTTACAGAGCGTTTTTCGCCCTTTTCCACTGACCAGATCTGTGCTGCTGTTAGTTCTTTGCCGGAAGTACTGCCTTGCATAGTTCCTCCATATAATGTATCAATAAGTTGGATTGGACAGCGAAAGCGATTGCAAATTGGTTTCAATCTATTCGGCGGCAACCTCCTTGTGGACTTTGGAAAAAAACCTACATCATACTAGCATAGCGCAATGTTAGATACAAATTAAAACCCCATAGCAAAAATAAAGATATTACCCAAAAAGATAATTATTAAATTAAAAGCAGCCTCCGCCGGGGGTGGTCAGGTACCCGGCGGAGGCTTTCGCCAAAGGAGGAGACAGCGATATGATCTGCTTTTTGTTCGGCTCACCGAACTGTCTATATCTTATCCGACATCCAGTTGTCTGACCAATGCCGAAAGTCATTTAAACACCGGATGACTCTCACTCTTCCTAAAGCTGTTTTAAGAAGACCCTCATATTGTAAATAGCATCCTCAGCGCTGGTATAGGCATAGAATTGAAATAAATGGGATGGATTGCCTAACAGCATCTTCGAAACGTGAACCCCGTCCCGATAACAGAGGAAAACCGGTTTTCCTGTGAATTCTGCCAGCGCGATCTCATACCCCACGCCATGTGAGGGAGTGGATACTTCAGCCACAACCGCGTCGCACGTTTTTACCCAGGATGAATCACGCGCAAATATTTCATCCGCCGCAACAACTTTCTCTTCAGCAGAGATGGAATCATCGGCCAGGTGCGCCGTTGGCACAGTATGGCCATCATCCAGCAGGGCTTTTACGATTCGCCGGTAAACCGGCTGGTCGTCGCGTCCGCCGGTTATGGAACATGAAAAATAAATTCGCATGAATCATCCTGACATAAGAGTGGTTGGCGCGCTTCTTGCACCATAGTCGATACACTCCATTTCCAGAAAATTTCTGGCGGTGAGTACCGCCTGTGGAGTGGGAAGGAGCATTCCAGATGAAAAAAGTTTTAAGCGCCCTTTCCTTAGCGTCAATTCTACTGTTAATGATCTCCAGTGGATGCCAGATGAGCGCATCCAGACTATCTTCGGCAAAACCTACGCCAACACTGCTGGCTCTTTTTGATACCCGCCAGCAGGCGGCAGAGGCAGCCCTGGAAGCAGCCGTGGCTCCCACTGATCCAGCGCAAAAAGCCATCGCCAAAGCGGTATCTTCATCGGATGAAGAAAATGAAGATGATGAAGAGGTGGCCCCCACGCCAGATATGCACCGCCCGGAGACGTATTCCCTTCAAAAGGGCGAATGGCCGTTTTGCATCGCACGCCGTTACAACGTGAATCCGATTGACCTGCTCAACGCCAGCGGCCTTTCTCTGGAATCAAAGCCGGATGTCGGTTTCGTGCTCAAAATTCCGCAGTCAGGGGAATGGCCCGAAAACCGCTTCGGTCACCGTTATATACGCGAACACCCGGTAATGCACCAGGTGTCAGAAGGCGAGACGATGAATACAATCGCCTGCAAGTATGGTGACGTTGATCCCAGTGAGATATTGGAAGCCAATGAACTTCCTGATGATTTCAAGGTTTATCCTGGAAAAATGCTTCGCATTCCCTGATATCGGGTATTCCGAGATCTCCACAAGAATCTCGATCCATCCTCAACGTGAAAAGACGCGCCCGCCAGTGCGTCTTTTCACGTCATTCTTTCAGGTAATCACCCCAATCCCGGATCACACATGATTGCCCAGTAAAAATACCGGTGATTTTCCACCGGAATCATCCTTAATGATTATTTTATATTTAAATGAAGAGACTGGAACAAGGTATAATAAGTCCCTGTAAATAAACAGGTATCCCCGGAATAAAGATGACATTTGAATGGCTTGATGAAGTAGAACAGTACCGCGGACGGGCTTTTGCGGTTGAAAAGGTAAAAGTCCGGTTACCGGATGGACGGGAAACGTATTACGATTATGTGAAACATTCAGGAGCCGTAACCCTGGTTCCTGTGGATGATCAGAACCGCGTTTTATTTGTGACCCAGTACCGAATGGGTGTAAAAGGTGACCTGCTGGAACTCCCCGCCGGCACACTTGAAAAAGATGAAGACCCGGCTGCGTGCGCGGCCCGTGAAGTGCGCGAAGAAACCGGCATGGCCGCAAAGACTATAACCAAACTGGGTGAATTCTTTCTGGCTCCGGGTTATTCATCAGAGTATATGCACGTCTACCTGATGACCGGCCTGTATCCATCACCATTGGAACAGGATGATGATGAATTCCTGCAGGTAACCGCCATCCCGGTGGAAAAGGTATGGGAGATGATCCATTCCGATCAAATCCGTGATGGGAAAACCCTCTCATGCCTGTTATTGGCTATGCCTTACCTGAAAAATGCTGCATGATAACAGCGTTTTCGGTGATTTTTGATACTTATTGAGGATTTTCAACTGACCTATACTCTCATTAGTGAACACCATAGGAAACCCGGACATCGGGCGAATATGAGCAAATCCAACCGTGCGGTTATTAAGGCTGCCCGGAAATTTTTGTGAATGGAGTAAGCCAAATGCAGCGAGAAAAAGTAACACTTGACGCAAACGAAGCTGTAGCTGATATAGCCTATAAGCTCAGTGAAGTCATTGCCATTTTCCCCATCACCCCATCCTCTACCATGGGTGAATGGTCCGACCAGTGGGCGGGTGAAAAAAAGGCCAATCTCTGGGGAACTGTTCCTTCTGTGATGGAAATGCAATCCGAAGGCGGCGCCGCCGGCGCTGTTCACGGCGCACTGCAAACCGGAGCCCTGACAACCACCTTCACTGCCTCACAGGGTCTTTTGCTGATGATCCCCAACATGTTCAAGATCGCCGGTGAATTGACCGCGACTGTCTTCCATGTCTCCGCCCGTTCTTTGGCCGCGCAGGCCCTGTCTATTTATGGTGACCACAGTGATGTGATGTCTGCCCGGTCCACCGGTTTCGCCATGCTCACCTCCCGCTCTGTGCAGGAAGCGCATGACATGGCTCTCATCTCCCATGCTTCCACCCTTGAATCCCGCGTTCCGTTCATTCATTTCTTCGATGGTTTCCGTACATCCGCCGAAGTCAACAAAATTGAACGGTTGACCAATGATGACATCAGCGCTATGGTCGATGTCAAGTTTGTTGATGAACATCGCAAGCGCGCCCTTTCGCCGGATCATCCGGTATTGCGTGGTACCGCCCAGAATCCGGATGTTTACTTCCAGGGCCGCGAAACTGTTAATCCTTTCTATACTGCCACCCCGGCTATCGTCCAAAAATACATGGACAAATTCGCCAAGATCACTGGCCGCAGCTATCAGGTTGTTGAATATTACGGCGCGAAAGATGCCGAGAACATTATTGTTGTAATGTGCTCCGGTGCTGAGACCGCTGAAGAAACAGCCCTTTACTTGAATAAAAAAGGTGAAAAAGTTGGTGTTCTGAATGTCCGACTCTTCCGCCCCTTCCCGACCGAAGCCTTCTTGAAGGCGCTTCCGGCTTCTGTTAAGAAGATCTCCGTTCTGGACCGTACCAAAGAACCCGGCGGCGCGGGAGAACCCCTTTACCAGGATGTGATCACAGCCATCAATGAAGGCCTCACTACCGGAACAGCTCCGTTCAAATCCGCTCCTGTGATTGTTGGCGGCCGCTATGGTCTTTCTTCCAAAGAGTTCACCCCGGCCATGGTCAAGGGTGTCTTTGATGAACTCAAAAAACAGGCTCCCAAGAATCATTTCACCGTGGGTATCAATGATGATGTCAGCCACTCCAGCCTGGAGTACGATGCCGATTTCAGCATTGAAGATGACACCACTGTACGCTGCGTCTTCTTCGGCCTGGGTGCAGATGGCACTGTGGGCGCGAACAAGAACTCCATCAAGATCATCGGCGAAGAAACAGATAACTTTGCTCAAGGCTACTTTGTATACGATTCAAAGAAATCCGGCTCGGTCACCACATCCCATCTTCGCTTCGGCCCCAAGCCGATTCATGCCCCGTACTTGATCAGCAAAGCGAATTTCGTCGCCTGCCATCAGTTCTCGTTCCTCGAGCGCTTCGATATGACCCGCTATGCCCTTCCGGGTGCTGTCTTCCTTCTTAACAGCATTTACGGCCCCGAAGAAGTTTGGGACAAGCTGCCACAGGAAGTTCAGAAAGATATCATCACCAAGAAGTTGAAATTCTATGCGATTGATGCCAATGATGTAGCCCAGAAGACCGGCATGGGCGGACGCGTGAACACCATCATGCAGACCTGCTTCTTCGCCATCTCAGGCGTTCTTCCCCGCGACCTGGCCATTGCTGAGATCAAGAAATCCATCAAGAAAACCTATGGAAAACGCGGCGAAGCCGTCGTCAACCAGAACTATGCTGCCGTTGACGCTGCTATTTCACACCTTCATGAGATCAAATATCCAGAAAAGGTTACCAGCACTTTCACCCGCCGCGCCAGCGTCCCCGCTGCTGCTCCGAAATTTGTGAAAGATGTTCTAGGCCAGATCATCGTCTTTGAGGGCGACAACCTTCCTGTTTCCGCCATGCCTGTGGATGGAACCTTCCCCACCGGTACCGCCCAGTGGGAAAAACGAAATATCGCACTCGAGATCCCCGTCTGGGATCCCGAAACCTGTATCCAGTGCGGTAAATGCTCCTTTGTGTGCCCCCACGCTGTAATCCGCCAGAAGGTTTACGATCCGGCTCTGCTCAAAAACGCACCGGCTTCCTTCAAATCTGTGGACGCCAAATTCAAAGAACTCCCCGGCACCAAATTCACCATCCAGGTTTCTCCCGAAGACTGCACAGGCTGCGGCCTCTGCGTGGAAGCCTGCCCCTCCAAGAACAAGGCTGATCCCAGCCGCAAAGCCATCAACATGGCAGAGCAGCCTCCTATCCGCGAGCAGGAAAGCGGCAACTGGGACTTCTTCCTTACCATTCCCGAAGTTGATCGCAGCGCCTTCCAACCCACAACCGTAAAGAATTCGCAGCTGCTCCAGCCGCTGTTTGAGTTCTCCGGCGCCTGCGGTGGTTGCGGTGAAACCCCTTACATAAAGCTTGCCTCCCAGCTCTTCGGTGACCGTATGGTCGTGGCCAACGCTACCGGTTGTACATCCATTTACGGCGCGAATCTCCCCACAACCCCATGGTCTCAGAATAAAGACGGACGCGGACCGGCCTGGTCGAATTCTCTGTTTGAAGACAACGCGGAATTTGGTCTTGGCATGCGCCTCACGATCGACAAGCAGACAGAGTTTGCTGAAGAATTGATCAAGAAATTCGCGGCTGAAATCGGCGAAACCCTGGTCAACGAATTGCTTACGGCTGATCAATCCACCGATGCCGGTATCAAACTTCAGCGTGATCGCGTTGAAGATCTGAAGAAAAAACTTTCCAGCAGCAAGGATCCCCTTGCCCATCAGTTGATCGCTCTTGCGGATGTTCTTGTGAAGAAATCCGTCTGGATCATTGGTGGTGATGGTTGGGCATATGACATCGGTTACGGCGGTCTGGATCACGTTCTGGCTTCCGGCCGAAATGTGAACGTTCTGGTTGTGGATACTGAAGTTTATTCCAACACCGGCGGTCAGGCCTCTAAATCCACACCTCGCGCGGCTGTGGCGAAATTTGCTGCCCGCGGCAAGGGATTGCCCAAGAAAGACCTTGGTATGATCGCCATGGCCTATGGCTATGTGTATGTTGCCCGGGTTGCCTTTGGCGCCAACGATGCGCAGACTCTGAAAGCTTTCATGGAAGCCGATGCCTACGATGGACCGTCTCTGATCATTGCCTACAGTCACTGCATCAACCACGGTATCGATATGCGCCGCGGACTTGACCAGCAGAAAGCGGCTGTCGCCTCCGGCATGTGGCCGCTGTACCGCTACAACCCGGCCCTCGTTGATGAAGGCAAGAACCCGCTGCTCATCGACTCCAAGGATCCCTCAATCGCTGTATCTGAATATGCGTACAAGGAAACCCGTTACCGCATGCTCTTGCAGGCGGACGAAGCCCGTGCTGAACTGTTGATGAAACAGGTCACCAACGACGCTGAGAAACGCTGGGACCTGTACAAATCCATGGCCGCGATCGAGTACAAGGCCAAGAACCCGGACTAAACGAGTTCTGAAAGAACGTTATACACCCGGCGAGGATTAACCTCGCCGGGTTCATTTAACCCTGCTATAGTTAATACATCTAACAGGGAGAATGAATATGATTGATCTGACCACTACCTATCTGGGATTAAAACTCAACAACCCGCTTGTTGCGTCATCGTCGCCGCTCTCGAAAAAGGTGGATACCGTCAAAAAGATGGAGGACGCTGGCATCGCCGCCGTTGTTATGTATTCACTTTTTGAAGAGCAGATCACCCATGAAAGCCGCGCTCTAGACCATTTTCTGGAACAGGGTGCGCATTCAAACCCGGAAGCGGAAAGTTATTTTCCGGATCTGGGAAACTACAATATTGGGCCCGATGAATATTTATCGTTGGTCCGCAATATAAAGGAAGCCATCTCCATACCGGTTATCGCCAGCCTCAACGGCGTCACCGAAGGCGGATGGGTGGATTACGCGAAGAAAATGGAGCAGGCCGGAGCTGACGCGCTGGAACTGAATATGTATTTCATTCCAACCGACCCCGAACTAACCAGCCAGGATCTGGAACGTGATTACATCAACCTGGTTAAGGCGGTTCGAAAACAGGTGAAGATTCCCCTCTCTGTTAAATTGTCTCCGTATTTCTCATCTCTACCCAATTTTGCCAACCGGCTTGTGCAGGCAGGGGCCAATGGACTGGTAATGTTCAACCGGTTCTATCAACCCGATTTTGCTCTTGATACCCTGGATGTAGTCCCCAGCCTTCAACTCAGCACCAGTAATGACCTTCTGCTGCCCTTACGTTGGACGGCGCTGCTATACGGCAGACTGAAAACGGATATGGCTATCACAGGCGGCGTTCACACGGTTGAAGATGTTGTTAAAGGAATAATGGCTGGCGCCAGCGTCACCATGCTGGCGAGTGAATTGCTCGATAAAGGCACCCGCCGGGTGACTGAATTGAACAGCCAGCTGCTGGATTGGATGGAAAAAAATCAGTACAAATCCCTGCAGCAGATGCAGGGTAGTTTAAGCCAGAAAACATTAAATGAACCTTCATTGTTTGAACGGGCCAATTACATGAAAGCTCTCACCAGCTTTGATAACCGGATACTGGTGTAAGCAAGAAAACGTTAAATAAAAAACCCCTTTCTATTTTCGAAAGGGGTTTTTATATGTCAGTTATCGGCGTTATTCGTCGCCGCCGCCACCTTCATTGGGTTTCTTCGCGCGGTATACAATGCGGCCGCGGGTCAGATCGTATGGTGACATTTCCACGCGAACATGGTCACCAAGCAGGATGCGGATGTAATATTTGCGCATCCGACCGGAAAGGTAGGCCAGTACTTCGTGGTCGTGGTAATCTTTATCAGTCAACCGTACGCGGAACTGTGTGGCAGGGAGTGCTTCCACAATTACGCCTTCGACCTGTATCTTATCTTCTTCTTTAGCCATCCGATCCTCCTGGATGCAACGGGGGCCTAATCACCCGTGTGGGTGAACTGGCGGCGTTTAATTCGGCGAATAGCCTTTTTCTTCTCTACCCGGCGTAACTCGCTTTTGGAGATGAACCAGCGTTTCCTACGGACAGTACTCAAAACTCCGCTTTTAACAACTTTTTTGCGGAAACGTTTCAGCAGTTGATCCTGAGATTCATTGGGACGTAACACGACTGCAGTCATTGGATTCTCACCTCCTAACTTGTATGGGTAGTAAATATAAAACCGGCTGGTCCTGGAGGGCGCAGCCGGTCAAACTTGAGAACTGAGAAAGATACCCAATTTTCCCGGAAAAAATCAACCAGAGCCCTCCGTAAAGGAACGTGCTAGATAATGAACCTGCCCGTTTTAAGAACGAATTTATTATACCGCAAATCAGGCTGATTTTATCTACATTCTAATCAATCAGCACATAAACAATCGCGGAATAACATTGGAATAGATCACTATCGAACCTCATATACGGTTCAATAAATGAAAAAAGCCTCTTGGCAATGACCTACTCTCCCAGGGGGCCGCCCCCCAA
>CAYOKC010000094.1:0-14603 GCA_964404415.1 uncultured Leptolinea sp.
AGCGTTGTTTCCAATCTGCGGGATATGAGAAGCACTTGACCCTGGTCTGGATGAACCAGCCCACCGGGCAGAAGCCGGTGCTGGGCAAGACCGGGTTGTACGTATAGGGTTACCCCGTCATGCTGAGCGGTAGCGAAGCATCTCTTAAAGCCAGAAGTGAACTTCAGGCAGCCAGCGGTGGTTGGGTCATGACCCAACCTACAAAAACACCCGGGCTTGTTGTGCAAACCCGGGTGTTAGTTAGGTCTATATTCGATTTATTCCGGCGGTAACTCAAACCGCAAAATGCGGTTGTTGACGCCGTCGCTGACCCACACACTGCCATCCGGGGCTACGGCCACACCGGAAACCAGCCCGAAGCCGTCGAGGTCGCTGGAGTAGTCACCCCAACCCATCACCAGTTTGCCTTCCTGATCGAACTTCAGCACACGGTACCCTTCGGGATCGGCTACCAGCAACCGGCCGCCCGGAGCCGCGGCAATGTACGGTTTGTTATCCAGGCTCTGACCGACCCATGCGCTCACTTCCCAGGCGCGCAGCAGCGAGAAATTGCTGCCCGCGGCATCGGGCGCGAAGATCTGAACGCGGGAATTCCAGGTATCGGCCACATAGACCAGGCCTTCATCGTCAACCGTGATACCGACAGGTTCGTCAAACTCACCGGGTTCTGTGCCGGTAGTACCAAACTGGGTGACAAATTCGCCTTCCGGAGTAAAGACAACCACGCGTTTGTTACCGGTATCGGTCACATACACGTTGCCTTTTTTATCCACGGCCAGTCCGCGCGGACCCCAGAAGCCTTCAGGTTTTTCAGCCTGTCCGAAATATCCCCACATCTTGAGGAATTTCCCATCGGCTGTGAATTTCTGGATACGGTGATTCCATGTATCGGCAACAAATACAGATCCGTCCAAGCCTACGGCAACCGACCATGGCTCGTTGAATGAACCGCCGGGAGCGCCGCCTTCTTTAGATGCATCGCCGGTAACACCCCAGGTTTGCAGCGGCTTTCCGTCAACCGTCAGATGCATAATACGGTTGTTGCCTGAATCCGCAACATAGACAGAACCGTCAGCGGCTACTGCCAGATTGCGCGGTTTATTGAATTGCCCGTCTCCGTTGCCGGTGGATCCGATGGAGAAAACAGGGGACAGTTGGGTAAGTTTGGCCAGGTACGGGTCAACCGCGGCCGGGGCAGCCGGTGCCGGGGCGGCACCATAATTCCACAGATCTGAGGCAATATCCCGGCGGATATACATCCGCAGTTTGGCGGAAGGCTGCCAGGTTTCCAGTGTCAGGGTCTGGTTGTTGGTCACTTTTGCGTAGGCGGCATAGTCGTGGTTCAGCCAGATATCAAAGATCGCCGCGCGCATCTCGGGGCTGCTAATGGCAAACTTCAGGCGCGGCCAATCCAGATTGAAATAATCCTGGTTGGGCCACCACAGGCGCATATAGTCAAAATGGACGTAGTCATTCTTCAGGATGGTATCCACCTTGGAGAAATTCGCGTCACCGGCAATGACGACGGCGGAATCGGTGAGTTCACGGGTGGGCTTGTCGGTATACCAGCGGTGATTGGGGTAATCGCGGAAGTACCACCAGTAGGGATACAGGCCGTCATTGTCATACGAAACGACAATATTCTTGCCGCCGGTGGTGCGGCGAGAAATCTCTTCCACCTGTTCAAGAATATCCTTGGGGCCGCGAGCCGCGTGGGCATAGACCAGGTATTCTTTGGCATTGTCATAATTGATGTAATTGGCCAGGATCGAGGTGCGGATGGTCAAAATGCTCATAAGTACAAAGAAGCCGGCGGTAAACAGGCGCAGGAGTTCATTCCCTGTGAGGTTCCAGAGCAGGCGTAAGATACCGAACAGTGATCCGGCGGCCATCAACACTGAGAAGATGAATTTGCTTGTGGCTTCCAGGTTTTCGAGATTACTGCCGTTGAAGGGCGTATTCGGGCCCAGAATGGCGCCGAGTGCGCCGGCAAAAGCCATGAGAAAGACCGGTATCAACGCCAGGGCGATCAACCCGGAGCGGTTGGCTACGCGTTTCCAATCGGTGGAATCGACCAGGTAACCCAGACCCCAGCCGGCCGACAGCAAAAGGGGAAGAGCGATATGGACCGTCAGCCAGGGCATTTTTTCTCCGGCCACGCTGTAGGCTGCCAGGCTTGCCAGCCCCCAGAAGAGGATCAACGCCAGAGTGGGAACAGGCCGGACAGCTTCTTCATCATGTTCGACTTCCGCGTCATCCATCCAATCAGGCGTATCAGAATCGTGTGACACCACCACCGCAGATTCGTCCGCGGGTGACGATGACGCCCAGGCAACGAGCCGTTTATGGCGTATACCAAAGTATGCCGCGAGGATCGTTCCGAGCGCGGCCAGGTATTCATAAACCGGCACCTGGATCAACGCGTAGAAGTACCAGGGTTGGCTGCCGCGCTGCACGCCCTGCTGGGCGAGCCAATACCCGAGGCCGCCGACGATACCTGTGAAGAAGCCGCGTCCGTTGGTAAAGAAAGTGGTGTAAAGGATGACATACACCACATAGAAAAGAGCGGCGTTCTTCAGCCAGGTCACACCCTTCCACCAGTAACCAATGGCGACAGAAATGGCCAGGAACACAACAATAGCTATACCCGTGCGGATCATACCGGTGCTGGTGTAATCCAGGGGGTCCCAGCCCACCAGTTTGATCGGGAAAGCCACCAGTTGGGGCAGGATGAGCGTCATGATCAGCACGATCAGGTCAAAAGAGCGTAATTTACGGATCTTGTTCCAACCCAACGCGCCGACCAGGTTGGCGAGGGCCAACGCCCCGAGTACCAGTCCCACGGCCAGCCCGCCATAGATGCATGCCTGTACCCAAACCGGCATGGCGGAAATGGCAGAAGCGGTGGCAGCGGCGGCTACGTCATCGGTGGCCGGTTTGTTCATCCCGGCGCCGATGGCCGAAGCCGCCAGCATAACGAACAGACCTGCCCCCGCAAGCAGAGCCAGAATGTTGAAGCGTTTGCGGGCGGAAGAGTCCAGAGACCGCAGTTCGGACGTCTCGCGCAGGAAATTCAATGCCAGAAAAACCAAAAGAATGGCGGTGTAAATAAAGGCCGTTTCCTTTGTACAGAAATGCAGCACAATGGAGGTGGTGAGCAGGTAAAAATACTTCGTTTTCCCGCTCTCCAGGTAGGCCAGTGTGGCAAATATCATCATTACACCCAGCAACTCGATGAATGCTTCATTGCGGGTGTAGCGTCCGTAGTACAACATATACGGCGATATGGTAAAGAGAAACGCGGCAATCAGGGCGCCGTTCTTGCCCAGAAAGCGCTGGCAACAAAACAAAATGAGCGCCACTGCCGCGATGCTGAATAACGCGGCGGGAACCCGCGAACTGAAATCGGAGTCACCCAGCATAAAATAGGAAGCGGCGACCAGGTGGAATTGCATGGGGCCGTGTGTGACGGGGTCGTGGCGGTAACCTTTGCCTGTGAACAGGTCATAGGACGGCACAACGTGGTTGACCTCATCGTGGCTCATCACGCGCAGCCCGACATCATAGAACCGGGAGACAATGGCCAGAATCAGGATGGTCACAGATAGAACAAGCCGCAAATTGACAGCCGGAACACCCGCGAAAAGCGGTCTGTCTAACACTCCCGGCTGCGCATTCCCCTCTTGATTTTCAGTCTTGGATAGGTTCATTTTATTTTCACTTGTTGGTTTATGAATGGATAACAGTCTATCCGACTATACTTGATAGCCGGTTATCTGACAAGATTCTACATCCACCGTGGAAAACCGGTGATTTTTTCGAATTATTTGAGCGGTTTGAACCCTTCGCCCAGCGCTTCGTGTGCCTGACTGATGACCATGAACGCGTTCGGGTCTACTTCATGAACCAGCGCCTTTACCATATTAACCTCGGCGCGGCTGATGACCACATACAACACCGGCCGGTCGGTGCCGGTATACGCCCCGGTTCCTTTGAGGATGGTCACACCGCGTTCCATATCGGTGAGGATCTTTTGCGAAACTGCTTCCGGATTTGAACTGATGATCAACGCGGTGCGGAAGACGCTGCTGCCTTCCGATATCATTTCCGCGGCCAGCCCACTGACATAGATGACTACAAGCCCGTAAAGGGCTTTTTCCCAACCGAAGGAAAAACCGCCGGCCAGCACGACCAGGGTATCGGTCAATAAATAGGATTGGGATATTGAAATACCGAAACGATAGTTGAGGATACGGCCAAGGATATCGCTGCCGCCGGATGTACCCTGACCGCGATAGACAAGGCCCAGACCCACACCCAGCATCACACCGCCGTACAGGCAGTTGAGCACCAGGTCGTGGGTGACTCCTTCGCCGGGGATCAACCACATGAAGGTATCGGTAAGCAAGGAAAACACGGTGATCGAGAGCGCCGTGCGGAGCGCGAAGCGCGGACCACCCAGGAAGCGCCATCCCAGCAGGAACAATGGAATATTGCCAACGAAGACCATCAAACCGATGGGCCAGTTGGTGAATGAGTTGACGATCTGTCCTATGCCGCTGATGCCGCCGCTGACCAATTGCGCGGGGATCAGGAACAGGCGCATGGCCAGCGCCTGAATGATGGCCCCGGCGAGCAGGTAAACATAATCCAGCAGGATGGATAGCGAGAGTTTCTCATGCCCCAGCGCGTTCAAGACTTTAAGGAAGAATTCACGGCCGGATTCGGATGGTTTTTGCATATCGGTCACACGTCCTGGTGGATGGAATGGGTAAATTGTAACCTGAAAGATGGCCGGTTATTTAGCTTGACCACTGGCGTACTGACGGGTAAAATGACGGTGAATTGCGGGCGTCGCCAAGTGGTAAGGCATCAGCCTTCCAAGCTGACATTCGCCGGTCCGAATCCGGTCGCCCGCTCTTTTTTATTTAATATCACGCCAGGGCATCAACAGCTCTTCTGTCTGGATGACCTCGGCGCGCACCGTTCCACCGGTCAACTCAATGAGCTGACTTTGAAACGCGGGTGTGTCTTCCACCCTGAACCGCGCGGTGACGGTCACATCGGCCGCGAATTCTTCGTCCAGTATCGTCCCCTCACAGGCTGCGGCGATCCGCCTGACGCGTTCGAGATAAGTATATGGGAAGGCAACCATCACGGTATCTGTCATCACCCGGGCGGAACGTTCCACCTTTTCAAGTACCGCCCTGACAGAATCGGAATACGCGCGTACCAGTCCGCCGGTTCCCAGTTTTGTGCCTCCAAAGTAGCGGGTGACCACCACCACCACATCGCCCAGCCCGCTGCCCTGAAGCACAGCCAGGGCCGGCCTTCCGGCTGTACCGGACGGTTCGCCAGCGTCGCTGCAATGCGCGGTGACCGAGTCGCCGTGACCGATGAGAAAGACGGGCACGTTGTGGCTGGCGTCGCTGAATTCATCTTTGATCCGGCTTATAAACGCGCGGGCTTCGTCAACAGTGAAGGCGGGCGCCAGCGAGGCAATAAAGCGGGAGTTGACCACTTTTATTTCCGCGCGCACTTCCGCGGAAGGGATGGGATAGGGTGATCTGGTTGTGGACATGTGTTTATTGTACTGAATGTAAACCAAATTACGGATGAAAGTCCACCCAAAAAGATGCTCCTGCCCGCGTGTTACAATGTGGTATTCTATGCAAGAAATACTGTAATTTGACTTAAATTAACCATAGATGACAGTACATTTTTAGCAAATATCCATCTCTCTTCTATGGGAAGGAGCTTACTTTATGGCAGTACGAATTCATCCCACATCTGATGTGGCTGCCGATGCCGTGATCGGTGACGGCACCGCCATCTGGCTCTTCTGCCAGGTCCGGCCGGGCGCGCACATCGGAAAAAATTGCAATCTGGGCAAGGGAGTTTATATTGATAATGATGTCCAGCTTGGCGATAATGTAAAAATTCAAAATAACGTTTCTGTGTACCACGGTGTGACCCTGGAAGATGGCGTGTTTGCCGGCCCGCATGTCTGCTTCACCAATGATATGCGCCCGCGTGCTGTCAACCCCGATCTGAGCGTGAAAAGCGCGGATGATTGGGTGGTTTCCAAGACCCTGGTCAAAAAAGGCGCCGGACTGGGCGCAAACTCCACCATCCGCTGCGGCATTACCATTGGCGAATGGGCCATGGTCGGTTCCGGCTCCGTGGTGACGCATGACGTCCCCGCGCACGCCCTGGTATATGGCAATCCCGCCCGCATCCACGCGTTTGTTTGCGCCTGCGGCGAAAAGTTGAATAAAGGTGAAATTAAAGACGGAATGGTTAAAGCGGTCTGCCCTGAATGCAAGGCAACCGTAGACGTTCCTTTGACGGATTGGGAGAAAATCGAATGATCAACATGGCCAAGCCGCAAATCGGCGAAGATGAAAAGAAAGCCGTAATGGAAGTTATGGACTCGGGCATCATTGCCACCGGTCCACGCACCAAAGCGTTTGAAGAAGCATTTGCCGCGATGTGCACCACCAAACATGCCATCGCCACCACCAGCGGCACCACCGCCCTGCACATCGCCATGCTGGCCCACAAGATCGGCCCCGGCGACGAAGTGATCACCTCAGCGTTCACCTTCATCGCTTCCGGTAACAGCACCCTGTTTGTTGGCGCGCGCCCGGTATTTGTGGATATCGATCCCCGCACCTTCAACCTCGATGTGACCAAGATCGAAGCCGCCATCACTCCCAAGACCAAAGCCATCCTGCCCGTGCATCTCTTCGGACTTCCCTGTGATATGGACGCGATCATGTCCATCGCGAAGAAACACAACCTGGCTGTTATCGAAGACGCCTGCCAGAGCCATGGCGCGATGTTCAAGGGCAAGAAAGTCGGTTCCTTCGGTACCGGCACCTTCTCCCTGTACCCCACCAAGAACATCACCTCCGGCGAAGGCGGTATGATCACTACCAATGATGAGACGGTGGACGAAGCCTGCCGCGTGATCCGCAACCACGGAATGCGCAAACGCTACTATCATGACGAACTGGGTTACAACTTCCGCATGAGCGACCTGCATGCCGCCATCGGGCTGGCCCAGATCGCCAAACTGGATACCTTCAATGACAAACGCCGCGAAAATGCCGCGTATTATGACAAAGCCCTGAAGGGTGTCGTCACCCCGTACGTTCCCGACGGTTATACCCACGTGTACCATCAGTACACCGTGCGCGTTCCCGGCGGCAAACGTGACGCCCTGCGAACATACCTGGCTGAACATGAGATCGGATCCGAGGTGTACTATCCCGTGCCGATCCACAAACAGGGTTTCTATATGTCTGAGTACGGTTTCAATGTGAGCCTGCCTGAAACTGAAAAAGCCGCGCTGGAAGTGCTTTCCATCCCCGTGCACCCGGCTGTATCGGCTGCCGACCGCGAAAAAGTTGCTTCCACGATTAATGAGTTCATGTCAAAAGGATAGCCTGTGACCGGACCATTGAAAACCGCTGTGATCGGTGTCGGCTCGATGGGCAAGAACCACGCCCGTGTTTATTCCGAGCTGGCTGAAGCCCATCTCGTGGCTGTTTCAGATGCCAACCCCGCGACCGCGGAAGCCATCGGCAAGACCTTTGGCGCAGCCGCCTATTCAGACTACCGCGAACTCCTGGAAAAGGAAAAACCGGAAGCCGTCAGCGTGGCTGTTCCCACCGCCATGCATGAACAGGTGGTGACCGATGTGTTGAACGCCGGCGCGAATGTGCTGGTGGAAAAACCCATCGCCGCCACCATCGAAGAAGGGGAGCGCCTGATCGCCCTCGCCAAACAAAAGAACCTCAAACTTCAGGTGGGTCATATTGTGCGCTTCAACCCGGCCATCCAGGAACTGAAGAAACGCCTGAATGCCGGTGAACTGGGCCGCATCTACCAGGTGTTCTGCCGCCGGGCGGGACCCTTCCCCGCGCGCATCCGCGACGTGGGTGTGGTGATTGACCTGGCCCCGCATGATGTGGACATCATCCGCTTCCTCACCGGGCTGGATCCCATCCGTCTGTTTGCTGAAACAGAACAGCGCATCCACACCGACCATGAAGACCTGGTGTGGGGTATGCTGCGCCTGCCTGACGGCATCACCGCGACTGTGGAGATCAACTGGCTGACCCCCACCAAGATCCGCGAGGTACTGGTGCTGGGCGAGCGCGGTCTTTTCCGTGTGGATGACCTGACCCAGGACCTGTACTTCTATGAGAACGCGCAGGCCACCGGCCTGGCGTGGGACTCATTGAAGAACCTGCGCGGTGTCAGCGAAGGCGGCATGGTTCGTTATGCCTTCCAGCGTTTCGAACCGCTAAAAGCCGAACTGCAGGGTTTCCTGAAAGCCGTGGCGGAAAACACCCCCGTTCCGGTATCCGGAGAAGACGGCCTGGCCGCTTTGAAGATCGCGCTGGCACTGGTTGAATCCGGTAAGACCCATCAGGTGATCAACCTCTAATCATCGAAGGGGCGGTCTCCGCCCCTTTTTCGTTTAAACACATCCTGACTTTTGATACAATAGCACGGCATTTGACCCTGTAAACACCATCTCTACTTTTTGACTGGAAAAAACCATGTCTCATTCGGAACTTGAAAAATTGATCGCTGAAAAGAAAGCCCGCGTGGCCATTATCGGCCTCGGGTATGTTGGACTGCCGGTGGCGGCCATGTTCGCCGATAAAGGTTTTGACGTGTTGGGCATGGAGATCCGCGAAGACCGCGTGAAGATGATAAATTCCGGCAAGTCGCCTATTGAAGGTGACGAACCCGGCCTGGAAGAACTGCTGAATAAAGTGGTGGGCGGCAAGAAGATGCGCGCGTCCACCAACTACGAAGACCTGCGCGACCGTGACATCATCCTCATCGACGTGGAAACACCGGTCGATGAGACTCACACCCCGCGTTACGCCGCGCTGAAATCCGCCTGCACCAACCTGTCAACTGTGTTGAAAAAAGGCGCTCTGGTGATCATCGAATCCACCATCGCCCCCGGAACCATGAAAGGCACCGTCCTTCCCCTGCTGGAGAAGAACGGACTGAAACTCGGCCAGGATTTCCTGCTGGGTAACTGCCCGGAGCGTGTGATGCCGGGAAAACTGCTGGCCAACCTGAAGGTGATGAGCCGCGTGTGCGGCGGTGACACGCCGGATACCGCGGCTGTGATGGTCTCTTTCTACCGCAACATTGTTGAATCCGACCTGGATACGGCGGATTGGGCCACGGCGGAACTTGTCAAGACGGTGGAAAACACCTACCGCGATGTACAGATCGCCTTCGCCAACGAAGTCGCGCTGATTTGCGAACAGGCCGGCGCGGATGTCTTCCGCGTGCGCGAACTGGTGAACAAAAGCCCGAACCGCTCCATGCACATCCCCGGCGCCGGTGTGGGCGGCCACTGCATCCCCAAAGATCCCTGGCTGCTGGCCTACGGTATTGAAGGCAGTGACGTTCCCCTGCGCCTGATCCCGGCAGCCCGCGCCATCAATGACCAGATGCCGCTGCACATGGTCAAGATGCTGGAAAAAGCATTGGAGCGCCACAACAAGAAAGTCAGCCAGTCCAGAGTGCTGGTGCTGGGATACGCCTACCTCGAAAATTCTGACGATACCCGCAACAGCCCGTCTGCCACCCTTATTGGCGGCCTTGACGCGCTGGGAGCGGAAGTCGTCATCCATGATCCGTATGTGGCGGAATACAACGGCGATGTGCTGGCCAAAGCCGAAGGCTGCGACGCCGTCATCGTGATGGTGCGCCATGACGCCTACCTCAACCTTGACCCCGCCGCGTTGAAAGCGAAGCTGACCACTCCCGTGCTGATCGACGGCCGCCGCGTGTTTGATGCTGCGAAGGTTCGCGGGCTGGGGTTTGATTTCTCCGCCGTGGGACTGGGGCTTTGATCACCTTCCGCGCATGAAAACTGTCACCTGGAATCTGATCGCCAACTATATCGGCAAGAGTTGGGCAATGTTGGTCACCCTCATTGCCACGCCGCTGCTTATCAACCTGCTGGGCATCGAATCCTACGGGCTGATCGGTTTCTACATGACGCTGTACAGCCTGATCAACCTGCTGGATTTCGGCATCAGCCCGACCATCAACCGCGAACTGGCGCAATATTCCGTTGACGAAAACCAGCACGGCAAAGGTCGTGACCTTGTGCGCACGCTGGAAGTTTTTTACTGGATCATTGGCGTACTCCTCGGCGTGGCTGTTTATTTTGGCGCTCCGTTCATCGCCACCACCTGGCTGCAATCGTCCGAGCTTTCCATCGAAACCCTTACCCGGTCCATCCGGTTGATGGGCTTCCTGGTGGTGCTGGAATGGCCGATCACGTTCTATTCCGGCGCTCTGCTGGGCATGCAGCGCCATGTAGTACTGAATACCATCAATATCTTCAGCGCCCTGTTCAAATATGGCGGGGCGCTGCTGGTTTTACGCTTTGTCAGCCCGAATGTGGACGCGTTTTTCTACTGGAGCATCCTGGTCTCGGCCATTGCCATGGCGTTTATGGTCTTTTCTGTATGGAAGAACCTGCCATCTTCCGGCCGGCAGCCGCGCTTTGACCTGCAGCTTCTGGAGCGTATCTGGAAGTTCGCGCTCAGCCTGAATATCATCAGCTTCATCAGCCTGGCCATCCACCAGATGGATAAGTTGTTCGTTAGCCACTATTTTTCGCTCGAGATCTTTGGCTACTACAACCTGGCGACGATGGTGGCTAACGGATTCACCATCCTGGTGACGCCCATCTACACCACGTATTTCCCGCGCCTTACCACCCTGGTGGCAAAGAAAGATGACGGCGGCATGCGGCGGACATACCACGAATCCTGCCAGTTGGTCTCCGTTGCTATTCTGCCGGCGGTGACCACCGGCGTGCTATTCGCCAATCAGGTCATCAAACTGTGGACGGGCAGCACGGAGACGGCCATTCAGAGTGCCCCGATCGCCGCTCTGCTGTTGATTGGAACAGCCTGTAACGCGCTTTCCAGCATGCCGTATCAGGCCCAGGTGTCTTACGGGTGGACGAAAATGGCCCTGTGGAGCTACGTGGTCAGCTTCCCGGCTGTGGTGATCCTGTTGTTCCTGTTGAACAACTGGTACGGCATTATGGGCGTGGCGGCCATCTGGGTGATCCATAACATCCTGATGCTGGTGATCACCGTGCCGTTGATGCATGTGCGCATCCTGAAACAGGATTTCGGACCGTGGCTCTGGCAGGACACCGTCTTCCCGCTGGCTGTTTGCCTGGCCATCGCAGGGCTTCTGCTGGTTTTGGAGCCTGCCGGATTCCTCATCCGTGACAGTATTATCGGGTTGATCGGTTTTGCCGTTGTCATCCAGTCGTTGACCATACTTGTCACGCCCATCACGCGGCGTAAGATGATCGCGTTTTCAAAGAAGGCTCTGTCCCGGGTTTCCGCGTAAGCGGCGCCCGGGTTCTTTTTTCGGGCAGGTATAATCAGGCCAGATTATGAAGAAATCGTTCTGGACCCTATTCATTCTGGGCGTGCTGATTTTTTGCGCCTATATTCCGCTGAACAGCACCGGCGCGAAAGACGCGAAGGAACTGGCCGTCAACTCGGTTGACGAGAGCTTCCAGTACCCGTTCCTGATACACATGATCACCCCCGGCCAGACCCCCTCCGAAACCCGCTGGCGGTTGATCTCATACGGGCATTACATCTACGGGTATCCCTTCTATGTGGCCAACGCGCTGGCGGCCGCTCCCATTCAGATGATCTACGGGCCGGAAACGGAACGGCAGGTGCAGCTCGTAGTGCTGGTGGAGCGGCAGATGGTCAGCGTACTGCCCATGCTGCTGGCGATCGGCGTGTTCACTTATCTGGCGACGCGGTTCCGGTCACCGGTGAGCTCGGCAGCCGTGTTCCTGTTCCTGAACACCATCCCGGGGATCGTGCGTCAGAATATCTGGTGGTGGCACCCCGACGCACTGACCATCCTGTGCGTGGCCTTGACCTTCCTGTTCCTGGACCGCGACACTTTCCGGTTCGGGCGCAATTTCTATATTGCCGCCGTATTCTGCGGATTGGCTGTGGGCATCAAGACTATCGGCTTGTTTTTTGCGCCGGTGGTCGCCTACCTGCTGATCTTCGCGCTGGTTCGCCGGCAGACCACCTGGAAGAAAGCCGTGCTTTCCGGCGCCGGATTTACCGGGGTGATGGTCGCTACTATTTTCATCAGCAATCCGCTGATGTTCATCCCGTCGGCGTTCGAGCGTATCATGCGCATACACATCGACCACAATTACTTCTTCACCCACGGCTGGGCGGATAGCGACCCGTACGGGGTGGGGTGGGAAGCCTGGCAGCCGGTATTGAACGGCTGGTACGCCCCGTTTGTCTTCCTGGGTTTTGCATTGCTGGCAACCGCCGTGAATGCCGGGTGGGGGAGGATCAAAGAGATCAGCCGACAGTATCTGGCCTGGATCATCCCCTTCAGCCTGTATGTGGTTTATGTCATCGCGGTTAAACCGGACCATTACTGGATGCCGGTGATGCTACCCCTCTTCTCGGGTGTGATACCCCTGCTGGAAAACCTGTGGGAGCAATTTAAAGCCTGCCGTGAAACCGACCCGGAAAAAGCGTTTATGTTTGCCTGCGCGGCGATATTGACGGCTGTTGTTCTGCTCACCCAGATCGTGTTCAACCTGAAAACATCCTGGGGTGTATATTCCAATATTCTTTAAAAAGAGAACCGGCCGCGGGTGATGTTCCCGGGCCGGATCTCCTTTTACTGCTGAGGGGGAGTGGTGTCGAATGGTTCGGGGGGAACCACAAGCCACATGATCAGATAGATAACGATCCCGGGGCCGCCCATAAGGGCCAGTGCCACAAATCCCAACCGGACGATCGTAGGATCGATATTCAGGTATTCACCCAGGCCGGCGGCCACGCCGCCCAACATTTTGTTGCTCATACTGCGATAAAGTTTTTTTGATTCCATTTTGTGCCTCCAGAAATACATACGCAGGTATGGTGGAATGGTTGCATGTCTATCCGGCGGAAGCACGGTATGCCGCGAGAGTACGGTCACGCACCTGGCTGTGGTCCACGATGGGTAGCGGATAATCACGCCCGATGACCACTCCAAGTGACGCCTGTTCCAGCGGCGGGATAGTCCACGGTTCGTGGATGTAATGGTCAGGGAGGGTTCGCAGTTCAGGTACCCAACGGCGGATGTACGTGCCGAGCGGGTCAAAGCGTTTGCCCTGCAGCACCGGGTTGAAGATGCGGAAATACGGAGCGGCATCGGTGCCGGTACCGGCCGCCCACTGCCAGCCGCCGTTATTGGCCGCCGGGTCGCCGTCCACCAGTTGATCCATGAACCAGCGTTCGCCTTCCTGCCAGTTGATCAGCAGGTCTTTGGTGAGGAATGACGCGGTGATCATGCGCGCCCGGTTGTGCATCCAACCGGTGGACTTCAACTGGCGCATGGCGGCATCCACCACCGGGTAACCTGTCAGACCGTCTTTCCAGGCTTGAAGATCGGCTGGGGCATTCCGCCATGGGATGTGCCGGAATTTAGGCTGGAAGGCTTCGTGTTTGACGTATGGGAACTGGAACAGGATGGATTGATAAAAATCACGCCAGATCAGCTCATTCAACCATGTGCGGTGTCCTTCCATCATATTACCAGCCTGCTGCCGGATTATGACAGACAGCCGGGCGGCAGACAGCAGCCCGAACCGGAGGTAAGGAGACAGACCGGATGTCCCGTTCAGGTCCATGCGGTCCCTGTTTCCCGCGTAATCGTCAACCCGTAATGAGAGAAATAGCGCCAGACGGGCCTCGGCTTCTTCGCTTGTAGCTGGGAAGCCTTCCAGCGGATCCATATCAGGCAGGGGCCCTGACGGGGGGAATTGCTCTGCCGGAAGAAAATTACCGGGCGCGTTTGATGAGAGAAATGGCGGAGGAAGTGACAGCCATTTGCGGCTGAATGGCGTGAAGATGGTATAGGGCGATCCATCCGGTTTCAGCACGGCATCGGGTGGATGGATGGTCAAACCGGGGGTCAACGTTAGCGGAACCACATGGCCGGCCGCTTCGTCGCGGTTTCTGGCGTAGGCAGAAAAATCCTCTTCGGCGTACACCCTGACGGCTGCCATATCCCTGACAAGCGCTGACAAAACCTCTTCGGGTTTTCCGGAGCGCACCAGCAGGTCACTGCCTTCCTGCCGGAGTTGGGTGCGCAGATCCGTCAACGCGTTTACCAGGAACCGCTGGCGGCGGTTGACAGGCCCGGACATCAGGCGGTTGTCCATGATAAAAACCGGCAGGACCGGATCCCCGCTCTTACGGGCTTCCTGAAGCGCGAAATTATCTGTCAACCGCAGATCGCGGCGTATCCACCAGATGGCAACCGGCATGACTGTCCTTTCAACAAAACCTTTATGTTGATTTTAGGATGTTTTAACATAAATTTGGCTTGTTTATGCAGTGTTTCCGGCTACTATGAAATTTGACGGGTTTTGAACCAGTTTAAGGAGGGATGATGAAACGAATTGCGATCCTGACAGGCGGCGGGGATGCACCCGGCCTGAATGCGGTGATCCGTGCGGTGGTCAAAACGGCATCCAACTTGTA
>CAYOKC010000095.1:0-4570 GCA_964404415.1 uncultured Leptolinea sp.
GGCAGGAAGGGGAAGATCAGGCTGTTCAGCAGCAGGATCCACGTCCCCGCTCCCCATTTTCGCTGGAACAGGTTTCGCACCCCGCTGACAATCCCCGCGGTGGCCGGCACCAGCGCCACAGCCAGCACAAAGATGGAAAAGAATACGAAGATGAATGTTTCATCCGTGTGGTACCCCCACCAGCCATGGTACGGGATCCATTCAAATGCCGTGGCGGATGCCCCGCCCGAACTCACACCCCACTTGCCCAGCCAGATATAAAGAAACACCTGCCAGGCGGCGAACGGTGCCAGCACTGTCAGTCCCCAGGCGGTGCCTTTGAACCGCTTACGGTCATTGAAGATCAAAGCCAGCGCGCAGGCGGCCGGGAAGAGCAGCGTCAACTCTCGGGTAAGCGCGGCCAGGGCAAACAGCACACCGCTCCAGCCGAGCCGGCGGCGGTCAAAATACAGCACACCCCACTGGGCGAGGGCGAAAGCCAAAGGTTCGGTGAGGTTCAACCGAAGTGAAAGCATCTGGCCGGTAAATAATCCAAAGGCCAACGCGAACCAGCGGTTCTTGCCATTTCCGGCCAGGATCAGTTCCGTGGCCAGCGTACCCATTGCCAGACTGGCAATATTGATGACGATCATCATCCACGGGATCACAGCTTCATTCCCCAGGCTTAACACCCGCGCCAGTAAGGGAAAGACAATCCGCTGGTAGCGGTACGCCGGAATATCCAGGAACGCTGAGGCTCCCGCCGGGTTGATGGCGATCTGGTAGGCGAACTGGCCGTCATACCCCAGTCCGCTCACCCCGTGTACAGGGTCATATTGCCGGCCAATCATCACAAAGGCCATCGGGTCCCAATGGTTATTAGCCAGTGTGATCAGGCAATAAAGAACAGCCAAGAGCAAAACAAGCATCCACGGCCGGATTAAGGCGGTGATTGTTTTAATGATCTTTGTTTGTGTTTCCCTCAATCCCATGACATGATTTTACCGGATACTGACGATGCATATGTGGAATTTCATATCTGGCAATCGTGGGTAGAATTAACCTATCTTAAGTCTGGCAGGTAGTAACCATTTGAATTCCCGGAAAACCACTAAGGTCAACTTCCTTCCACTCAGACGATTCTTTCAGGATTACGGGTTATTACTGGCCATCATTCTGACTGGCCTGGCCCTGCGTCTATACCGCCTGGGTGATAGTTGCCTTCGCTTTGATGAAGTTGGCGTTTCCTATGTCACAAAAGCGCGGACATTGGATGACTTTGTCTTTCTGGTCCGCTCACATGTGATGGCCATGCCGCTGGATTACGCGGTGACCTGGCTTGTCAGTCACCTGGGAACCGGGAATGCGATCCTGCGGTTACCATCCGCCCTCTGGGGAACTCTCACCCTCCCTGTCATCTATACCCTGGTTCTTGAGTTCACAGACCGGCGGACAGCCCTCTTCTCGGTTTTTCTGCTGGCAATAGCCCCATTTCATATTCAATACTCACAGGAACTCCGGTTCTATGCGTCATTAACATTTTTCTACTCGCTTTCCACATACACCCTCTGGAAAGCGATGAAGAGCAATGCAACCCGCGTCTGGGTTGTTTTCACTCTGACAACTATCACCGGACTGTACTTCCACATGTATGTGTTGCTGGTGGTGGTCAACGCGTTCTTCTTTCTGTTTGCCGGCGATCTTCAGAAAAACCGGCGCCAGATCCTTCGTCCATTGATGGTCTCCTCGACCCTGATCCTTCTGGCTTTCCTTGCAGGATTTCTCGCTTTTTCCGGACGGGTGACGTTTGACAATCCTTTGTTGGAGTACGACATAGCTTTCCTGCAATCCCTGCTCATCGGTCTGGGCTGGCAGCCGTTCTATTTCGAAACCGCCGGGCAAGGATGGATCTGGGGATTGGTTTGCTGCCTGTTGGAACTGACAGGCGTGTTCTCGTTACTGAGAAAACCGCGTTCCTCTGCCTCTCTGCTGATCATCAGTGTGATTGTTCAGGCTTTCATGATCATCGGAGCGGACCTCTTCAAGCATTATTTCTTTTCTCCCCGGCAGCTTCTACCTTTTTATCCCATCCTGTTGATGGTTGCCGCAACAGGCGTGACCGCGTTGACGGATGTTGGAAGCGCTCTTCAAGACAAATTTTTCCCGGCATTAAAACAAAGATTGTTCCCCGCAACCCTCTCAGTCATTATTCTGGCATCGGCTGCCTTTCCCGCCCTGAGCCAGTATTACAGCAGCACAAAGAGCAACGCGCTGAGCATCAGCGAATATATCCATTCCTCCTGGGAACCCGGAAGCACGGTCCTGGTGGTGACACCTTTTTATGGCACTTACTACAACTATTTCTTCACCGATGTTCTTAATGCCCCGGAGATTGTCCCCTCTGTCTGGCAGGCGGATTGGGATACAGTCAGGCAGTCACGAAACTGGCCCGGACGGACGTATGTGATCGCGCCGCTATATCTGGATGCGGACCAACAGGACAGCATCGTTTCAGGCCGGTATTCATTGGTTGCTCTTCCGTATCCTGCATCCCGGTTTATTCAACAACTCTGGATCCGGGATTAAACGGGAACACCCCGGGAGGGAACCGGGGTGTTCTCAGTCAATGGAGCATTAATGCTATTGAGCAGGCCGCTCCTCAAGTTTTACGGTTAATTCCTGTTCCTTGCCGTCCCGCAGGATGGTCAGTTTGACGTCATCGCCGGGGCTGGCGCGCAGGATATAGTTTCTCAGGTCTATCACCGTATCTATAGACTTTCCATCCATCGCGGTGATAATGTCACCACCCACCATGACGGTCTCACCGTTGATCTCAAGGGGTTTATCGCCGCCGCGCAGTCCGGCTTTGTCCGCGGGACCGTCTTTTTCAAGTGACACGATCAACGCGCCTTTGGTATCCTTTTCCAGCTCCATGGCTTCGGCAATTTCAGGGGTTACATCCGAAGGAGTGACACCCATCCAGGCGTTGCCTTTTATAGATTCGTCATCTGTCTGAGCCGTTTTCTCTGTTGACGGACGGGCTTCCAGTGTGGCTTCCACCTGCATGGCCTTGCCATCGCGGATGATATCCAGTTTTACTTTCTGCCCTACAACCGTGGCGCGCGCCAGGTAGCTGATCAGGTCTTCGAATTTGCGCAGTTCCTGTCCATCGATGGCTGTGAGCACATCACCGCCAACCTTGACGGTCACACCGTTGATCTTGGTTTCCTTGGTGCTTCCGATCAGTCCGGCTTTATCCGCCGGGGTGTTCGGGTTGATCGAATTTACCAGAATACCGCGCTGGGTTTCCTTCAGCCCCATGGCTTTGGCCAGGTCTGAGGTCAACGTGCCACCGCTCAAGCCCAGATATGTGTACTCATACTTGCCGTCCTGGATCAAAGCGGGAACAACCTTTTGCAGGATGGCGGATGGTACCGCGAAACCCACTCCGGCATTGGCACGCACCGGAGATTCGATGGCTGTTGGAACACCAACCACCTGTCCGGATGAATTGACCAGTACACCGCCGGAATTACCGGGATTGATGGTCGCGTCAGTCTGAATGATATCCGGGATGGAATAACTGCCGGAGATAGAGCCTCCGTCAACAGCCAGTGTGCGGCCAAGCGCGGAGACAATACCCACACTGTAGCTGCCTTCTAGTCCGAATGGATTGCCGATCGCCATCACCAGGTTCCCGACTTTCAGTTTGTTGGAATCTGCCAGTTCAACCGGTTTGAGGTCAACAATGCCTTTTTCAACTTTGACCACAGCCAGGTCACTGTTTTTGTCAGTGCCTACAACTTTACCGGGCAGGCTCGTACCATCTTCGAATGTCACGTTGATAGTATCCGCGCCTTCCACCACGTGATTATTAGTAACAATATGACCTTCGCGGTCCCATACAAAACCGGATCCCGCGCCCTGCCGGAGTTGTTCCTGAGAACCATTTTCCTCCGGGTTAAAGTTATCCGGCATATCAGGAAAATCAAACGGTAGGTCGAACCCTTGCATCTGATTCTTGACAACTGACAACACCTCAATGCTGACCACAGAGGGATTTACGCGCTCATATACTCCGGTCAGCATGTTTTCATAACCATCCAGAGATCCCTGTTCCGCGGAATTCTTCGTATCGGAAGAATCAGGAGCCACAGTAGCCGTTGAGGCTTCTGATGGCGCCTTGCCCTGTGATTCCGCGGCAGCCTCGGGCGCCGGTTTGGTCTTAGAAATGGTCGGCATGGTAAAACTGCATGCCGATAACAACATAGCGGCTATAACAATACTTCCTGTGACAATGGATAATCTTCTCATTCTTGGCTATCCTCTGTTAATAGTGAATTTACATTTGAAGGATACCGTTCCAATGCCAGAAAATCCTTATATTCAGTTGAAGAGAAGTTTAAGAAAACCTTAAGGGTTGGGCACCGGAATGATGATGACAAACTCGCTTCCCTGACCCGGCGTACTGTGGAGTTCAATATGACCACCGTGCGCTTCGACAATATCGCGCGCGATCGTCAACCCCAATCCCATCCCCTGCTGAAACCGCCGGGCGGTACTTCCCCGGGTAAAAGCCTCAAAGATCTTT